>NZ_JBTCWL010000038.1:0-36636 GCF_054325275.1 Oryzihumus sp. | reverse complement strand
GGGTGGGTCGTTCAGAGAATGGCGAGCAGGTCGGGGTGGGCCAGCTCGGCGACCACGGAGCGGGCCTCCTCCGCGGACCGGGCGCTGCGGGCGCGCTCGGCCAGGGAGGAGCAGACGGCGAGCTCGTGCAACGACAGCGCCAGGCGCACGGCGGGCACCCGGCTCGGGGCCATGGACAGGCTGCTCACGCCCAGGCCGGCAAGCACCAGCGCAAGGAGCGGGTCACCGGCAGCCTCGCCGCAGACCCCGACTGGCTTGCCGTGGACCCGGCCGCCCTCGCACGCCGCGGCGACGAGGTCGAGCAGGCCCGGCTGCCAGGGGTCGAGCAGGTCGGCGAGCTCGCCCTGCAGCCGGTCGGCGGCCAGGGCGTACTGCGCGAGGTCGTTGGTGCCCAGGCTGGCGAAGTCGACCTCGGCCAGGACGTGTCGGGAGCGCAGCGCGGCCGCGGGTACCTCGATCATCACCCCGACCGAGGGCAGCCCGTGCTCGCGCACGCGGCGGGCGAACCACGCGGCCTCGTCGGCGGTGGCCACCATCGGCGCCATCACCCGGATGTCGGCGCCGGTCGCCCGCGCGGCGGCGGCCAGCGCCTGCAGCTGGGTGTCGAGCAGGTCGGGGCGCAGGGCCGACATGCGCAGGCCGCGCCGGCCCAGGGCGGGGTTCACCTCCGGGCCGAGGTCGGCGAAGGCCAGCGGCTTGTCGGCGCCCGCGTCGAGGGTGCGCACCACGACCCTGCGTGAGCCGAACGCCTCCAGGACCGCGGTGTAGGTCTGCGTCTGCTCCTCCAGCGTCGGCGCGGTGTCGCGCTCGAGGAAGAGGAACTCGGTGCGGAACAGCCCCACGCCCTCGACGTCCTCGGCCGCGGCGCGCACCGCGTCCTCGAGCCGCCCGATGTTGGCGAGCAGGGCTACCGGGTGCTGGTCGGAGGTCATGCCGGGGCCCTTGGTCGCGGACAGGGCGACCGCACGGCGCTCGGCCTTGGCGGCGAGCTCGTGCTGCAGGCCCTCGTCGGGCTCGAGCACGACCTCGCCGGTGCCGCCGTCGACGGCGACCCGGGTGCCGGTGGGGATGTCCACGGCGCCGGGCAGCTGGACCACGGCCGGGATGCCCATCTGGGCGGCGAGGATCGCGGTGTGGCTGGTGGGCCCACCGGACTCGGTGAGGATCGCCAGCACCGTGGCGGGGTCCAGGACCGAGGTCTCCGCCGGCGCCAGGTCGTGGGCGGCCAGGACGCTGGGCTCGGACAGGCGGGGGACACCGGGCTCGGGGACCCCGAGCACGCGGGCCACGGCCCGGTCGCGCACGTCGCGCAGGTCGGTGACCCGCTCGGCGAGGTAGCCGCCGGCCGCGGTGAACATGGCGCAGTACTCCTCGACGGCGGCGTCGACCGCCGTCGCCGGACCGCGTCCGGCGGCCAGCTGCGTGTCGACCGCTCCCGCCAGGCCGGGGTCCCGGGCCATCATCGCGGTGGCGGTGAGGATCTGCTGGGCGGTCGCGTCGGCGCCGGCCGCGCGCTCCTCCAGCGTGGCGGCGACCGACTCCAGGACGGCCCGGACGCGCGCGCCCGCCTCCGCCACGTCTGCCACCGGCGCCTCGTCGGCCGGCGGCCGCACGGGCGGTCGGACCTGGACCACCGGTCCGACCGCCGTGCCGGGGCTGACCCCGATGCCGTGCTTGCTCTGGATGTCGGCCATGTCGATCACTCCGCGTCGAGGTCGCGGGAGAGCAGCTCGACCAGGCCGTCCAGGGCCGCGTCGGCACCGTCGCCGTCGGCCGTCAGGACGACCGCCTCGCCGTGCTTGGCCCCGAGGGCCATGACGCCGAGGATGCTGCGGGCGTCGACCGCGTCCTCGCCGTCCCGGCCGATCTGCACCGGCAGGCCGGTGGCGGTGGCGGCCTGGACGAACAGGGCGGCGGGCCGGGCGTGCAGCCCCACGGACGAGGCGATGGTGACGGTGCGCTGGGCCATGTGTTTCTCGCTCCTTCGGGTGGTCCACCGGGGTCACCGGTGGGGGAGGTGGTGCCGGTGTCAGACCGCGGAGGCGGTCGTGGTGGCGGCGGGCTCGGCCACCAGGTCCGCGTCGGTGGTCTTCGCGGTGGACTTCAGAGCCACCACGACGGCAGTCGTCACGCAGGTGCCGACGGCGATCGCCAGGAGGAAGAGCAGCGGGGCGCCGATGAGCGGGACGACCCAGATGCCTCCGTGCGGGGCCCGCAGGGTGCTGCCGAACAGCATCACCAGGGCTCCGGCGACGGCCGAGCCGGACATGCTCGAGACGATGACCCGCCAGGGGTCGGCGGCCGCGAACGGGATCGCGCCCTCGGAGATGAACGATGCCCCGAGCAGCCACGCGGCTCGTCCGTTCTCCCGCTCGGGCTCGGAGAACAGGCCGGGCCGGATCGTGGTCGCCAGGGCCATGCCCAGCGGCGGGGTCATGCCGGCAGCCATCACCGCGGCCATGACCTTCAGCGGGGTGCCACCGGCCGCGGCGGTCGCGGCCGCGGTGGCCAGGCCGGTCGTCGCGAAGGTGTAGGCCACCTTGTTGACCGGGCCGCCGAGGTCGAAGCCCATCATCAGGCCGAGGATGATGCCCAGGATCACCAGGTTGGTGCCGGTCAGGCCGTTGAGCCACGAGGTCAGGCCGTCGGAGATGGCCTTGATCGGCCGGCCGAGCACGAGGATGAGCGCCGCGCCGGTGATCGCCGTGGACACCAGGGGGATGACCACGACCGGCATGATGCCGCGCACGCCCTTGGGGACCTTGCGGCGGCTGATCCACAGCGCGGTGAACCCGCCGACGAAGCCCGTGGCGATGCCGCCGAGGAACCCGGCGCCCATCGTCGCGGCGATGAACCCTCCGACGATGCCGGGGGCGATGCCGGGCCGGTCGGCGATGGCGAACGCGATGAAGCCGGACAGGATCGGCACCAGGAAGCCGAACGAGGCGGCGCCGATGACGAACAGCAGCCCGGCCCAGTCCATGCCGCTGGTCAGGTTGAAGTTGGTGGCGAGGTTCCAGTGGGCGTCCGCGCCGGTGCCGGTGAGGTTGTAGTTGACGACGGCGATCGCGCCGCGCTTGCCGCCGGCGATCTGGGCCAGCATGAACGACAGGGCGATGAGGATGCCGCCGGCGGCGACGAACGGGATCATGTAGCTCACGCCGGTCATCAGCCACTGGCGGATGCGGGTGCCGGTGCTGGCCTCCGAGTCCACCTTGGTGGCCAGCCCCCCGCCGGACGTCGGCGCTGAGGCTGCGGCGGCCAGGACCTCGGGGTGCGCGGCGGCCTCCTCGGCGGCGGACACGGCCTGGGCGATCAGGCCCGGCCCGTCGGAGATGGCCTTCTTGACGCCGACCTGCACGAGCGGCTTGCCGGCGAAGCGCTGGCGCTCGCGCACCTCGACGTCGGCCGCGAAGATCACGGCGTCGGCGGCGGCGATGACCTCTGCCGGCAGCGGCTGGGAGCCGGCCGAGCCCTGGGTCTCGACCGCGATCTCGTGACCGGCGTCCTTCGCGCTCTGCTCGAGGGACTCGGCCGCCATGTAGGTGTGCGCGATGCCCGTGGGGCACGACGTCACGGCGACGAACTTCATTGGTTGACCACCTCTCGGGTGACGATGTCGACGACCGCGGCACTGTCGGGCGCGTCGTGGAGGGACTGACGGAAGTCCGGGCGGACCAGGCGGCGTGCGAGCTTGGCCAGGATCGCCAGGTGCTCCTCGCCGCCGCCCTCGGGGGCCGCGATGAGGAAGATGAGGGTGGCCGGGCCGTCCTCGGCGCCGAAGTCGACGCCGGCGGTGCGGCCGAACACCAGGGAGGGCTCGGTCACGTGGGCGCTGCGCGCGTGGGGGATGCCGATCCCGCCCGGCAGGCCCGTGGGCATCTGCTCCTCGCGCTTGCGGACGTCGGCGAGGAAGCCGTCGAGGTCGGTGACCCGGCCCTCGCTGTCCAGCGCCTCGGCGAGGATGCGCGTGGCGGCGTGCCGGTCCGGCGCCTCGAGGTCCAGGACCACGAGCTTGTCGGTGATCAGTGCCATGTGCGGGTTCCTTTGCGGTGTGGGCGGGTCGGGGTGGGCTGGCTCAGGGGGCCAGGCGCAGGGTCAGGTCGGGGTGGTGGGTGACCAGCACGGGTATGCCGTGCACGTCACCGGGGGTGGGCATCCGGCTGCCGGGCAGCCCGACGGCCGCGGCGCCCCAGGCGACGCCCGCGGCCAGCGCCGAGTCCGGGGCGGAGCCGGTGGCGGTGGCGTGCAGGTAGCCGGCCAGCAGGGCGTCGCCGGCGCCGACGGTGCTCAGCGGCCGGTCGACGACGGCGTGCCCGTGGGCGGTCAGGCCGTCGGTGACGAGCAGGGCCCCGTGGCGCCCGAGGCTGACCACGACGGTGCCCACGCCCTGGCCGAGCAGGCCCTTGGCGGCGGTGTGCACGTCGGCCAGCGTCGGCAGGGCGGTGCCGACCAGCTCCGCGAGCTCCTCGTGGTTGGGCTTGATGAGGTCCGGGCCGGCAGCGACGGCCCGGGCCAACGGCACCCCCGAGGTGTCGACCGCGACGCGGACCCCGGCTGCGCGGGCGCGCCGCACCAGCACGGCATACAGCTCGTCGTCGACGCCGGGGGGCAGCGAGCCGCAGCCGACCACCCAGCTCGGGCCGCGCATCAGGGCGGTGGCCGCGCCGGCGACCAGCGAGGACAGCTCGGCGGTGGTCAGGGTCGGGCCGGGCTCGTTGACCTTGGTGGTGGTGCCGTCGGGCTCGACCAGGGCGACGTTGGCGCGGACCGACCCGCCGATCGGCACGGGCAGGACCTCGACACCGGTGCTGGTCAGCAGCCGCTCCAGCAGCGCGCCTTCGGCGCCCCCGGCCGGGAGCACCGCGACGCTGTGCAGGCCGTGCGCGGCGAGGGCGCGGGAGACGTTGACGCCCTTGCCCCCGGGGTCCACCCGGGAGGCGGTGGCCCGGTGGACCTCGCCGCGCTCGAGGTGGCTGATCGAGACGGTGCGGTCGATGCTCGGGTTGGGCGTCAGCGTCACGATCATGCCCGGATCACCTCCGGGCCCTCGCCCTCGAGCTCGGCGGCGGTCTCCGCGTCGAGCCCGCTGTCGGTGATGATCGTGTCGATCTCGGCCAGGGGGGAGACCAGCGCGAAATGGTCGATGCCGACCTTGGAGTGGTCGGTGAGCACGACCGCGCGCCGGGCCGAGGAGATCATGGCGCGCTTGACCGCGGCCTCGGACTGGTCCGGGGTGGTCAGGCCGCGCTCGCGGGAGAGGCCGTTGGTGCCCACGAACGCCACGTCGACGAAGACATCGGCCAGGGCCCGCTCGGCCCACTCGCCGACGCAGGCGAGCGTGCGCCCGCGGACCCGGCCGCCGAGCAGGTAGAGGGACAGGTTGGCCTGGGTGGCGACCTGGCCGGCGACGGTGAGCGAGTTGGTCACCACGGTCAGCTCGCGGTCGCGGGGGAGCAGCTCGGCCAGGCGGCCGGTGGTCGTGCCGGCGTCGATGAGGATCGTGCCCTCGTCGGGCAGCTCGGCCAGGGCCGCCTTGGCGATGCGTTCCTTCTCGGTGACCAGCCGCTCCTCGCGGGTGGCCACCGCCGGCTCGAAGCCGAGGCGCTCAACCGGTATCGCGCCGCCGTGCACCCGGCGCAGCAGGCCACGGCGCTCCAGCGCCGTCAGGTCGCGGCGGACGGTCTCGGGGGTGACGTCGAGCTGCTCGGCCAGCGCGGTGACCTCGACGCGGCCGGCGGCCCGGGCCGTCTCGAGGATGTGCTGCTGGCGCTCTTCCGCGTACACCGGAGGTCCTCCTGGGGTTGGCGTGCCGATCGCCCCAGTGTGTGCCCGCAGTCACACCGATGTAAAGGGTTTCTCACAAGAAACCACAGAAACGGGTTTGTGAGCCTGTCTGTTTTCGGTGTCCGTGCTCACATGGCGGCACCCGCTCAGGCGGGGGGTCCGTCCGGAGCGGGTCAGTCGCGCGGCTGCCAGGGGGTGCCGAAGCGGCCGCGGTGGGCCACCTCGCTGACCTCCCGCCGGCCCCGGCGCAGGCTCGGGCTGCGCCGGACGGCCGCGGCGTAGCCCAGGGCCACCACGCCGACGATCGACCGGTCGTGCGGGATGGCGAACGCCTCCAGCACGTCCTCGTGGTACTCCGGCGGCACGCCGAAGAAGAGCCCACCCAGGCCTTCGTCCACGCCCGTGAGCAGCATGAGCAGCGCGGCCATCCCGGTGTCGACGTCCCAGTAGGGCACCGGCCAGCGGGCCTCGTCCTGGTCGGTCCACCCCTTGTCGGGCTCGGCGTAGCGGCGCAGGTAGGTGCCCTTGTCGGACAGGCAGACGATGAGCACCGGGGCGCTCATCAGCCCGGTCAGCCAGCTGTCCGGCTCGGTGTCGGGGTCGGTCGTCGCGCCCCAGAACACCTGGCGTTCCTGCGGTTCGGCCAGGACCAGGAAGTCCCAGCCCTGGCTGAACCCGGCGCTCGGTGCCCGGATCGCGGTGCGCAGGACAAGGTCGAGGACCTCCGGTGGCACCGGCCGGTCGGGGTCGTAGCGGCGGACCATGCGGCGACGGCGGACGACCTCCTGGAACTCCATGGCGGTCATGCTGCCAGTGCCCGCCCGGGCCCGCAGGCGCGTCCGGGACGTGGCCGGGACGGGCCGACGGCGTGACGACGGCGCGACCAGGACACCCCGGCGGCGCGGCGGCGAGGCGCTGGAGGCCGGCCGGTGGACCCCTCCCGCCGGGACGTTGTGCCGTGGTCCGGTGCGATGCCGCACCCGACTCTGGTCACGGCATACCGGCACGTGGAGGTGGCGCGCATGGCCGCGGTGAGCACGCACGTCTGGCCCCCGATCGCGCCGTCCGCGGGCAGCGGGCCGCCGCCCCGGCTGGCCGACTACGACGCGGCCCGCGCCGCCTTCCGCTGGGAGGACGCCCGGGCTGAGCTGGCCGGGCTGCCCGGCCACCGCGGGCTCAACATCGCCGACGAGGCGCTCGACCGGCACGTGCGCGAGGGTCGTGGTCACCGGCGGGCGATCCTGGCGGTCGGGCGGCACGGCGAGACCAGCGAGGTGACCTACGCCCAGCTGGCCGCGCACACCAGCCGGTTCGCCAACGTGCTGCGCGGCCTGCGGGTGGGGCCGGGTGAGCGGGTGTTCAGCCTGATGGGGCGACAGCCGGCACTGTTCATCGCCGCGCTCGGCACGCTCAAGGCCACCAGCGTCTTCTGCCCGCTGTTCTCCGCATTCGGGCCCGAGCCGGTGCGCGACCGGCTGGTGCTGGGCAACGGGCGGGTGCTGGTGACAACGCCGGCGCTGTACCGCCGCAAGGTGGAGCCGGTGCGCGACCAGCTGCCCGAGCTCGAGCACGTGCTGCTCGTGGGCGGCGACCCGGAGACCGCGCGCTCGGTGCCCGGGGGCATCGACCTGGCCGAGGCCATGGACGCCGCCAGCGAGGAGTTCGCCATCCCGCCCACCGACCCGGACACGCCGGCCCTGCTGCACTTCACCAGCGGCACCACCGGCCGGCCCAAGGGCGCCGTGCACGCCCACGAGGCGGTGGTGGTGCACCGGGCGACGGCACAGTGGGTGCTCGACCTCGGCCCGGACGACGTCTTCTGGTGCACGGCCGACCCCGGCTGGGTCACCGGCATGTCCTACGGCGTCATCGCCCCGCTCAGCCTGGGCGCGACCGTGGTCACCGACGCCCGCGACTACGACGCGCTGCGCTGGTACTCACTGCTGCAGGACCAGCGCGTCACCGTCTGGTACACCGCGCCCACCGCCCTGCGGATGCTCATGCGCGCCGGCGAGCAGCTGCCCCGGCGCTACGACCTGTCCGCGCTGCGGCACATCGCCAGCGTCGGTGAGCCGCTCAACCCCGAGGTCGTCGTCTGGGGCCGGGACGCGCTCGGGCTGCCGGTGCACGACAACTGGTGGCAGACCGAGACCGGCGCGATCATGGTCGCCAACTACCGCTGCGCCGAGGTCCGCCCCGGGTCGATGGGCCGGCCGGTGCCGGGCATCGAGACCGCCGTCCTCGAGCGCGGGGAGGACGGCCGGGCGCAGGTCGGGCCGGACGGCCACGTGCGGGTGCTGACCGAGCCGGGCCTGGTCGGTGAGCTCGCCCTCCAGCGCGGGTGGCCCTCGATGTTCCGCGGCTACCTGCACGACGAGCAGCGGTATGCCGCCTCGTTCGCCGACGGCTGGTACCTCACCGGCGACCTCGTGCGCGTGGACGGGCAGGGCTACCACTGGTTCGTCGGCCGGGCCGACGACGTCATCAAGTCGGCCGGCCACCTGGTCGGGCCGTTCGAGGTCGAGACCGCGCTGATGGAGCACCCGGCGGTCGCCGAGGCCGGCGTCATCGGCAAGCCCGACCCGGTCGCCGGCGAGGTCGTCAAGGCGTTCGTCACGGTGCGCGACGGGTTCACCGCCGACGACGCGCTGCGCGAGGAGCTGCTCAGCTTCGCCCGGCGCCGGCTCGGGGCGGTCGCGCCCAAGGAGGTCGACTTCGACCAGCACCTGCCGCACACCCGCAGCGGCAAGGTGATGCGCCGCCTGTTGCGCGCCCGCGAGCTCGGGCTGGAGGAGGGCGACACCTCGACGCTGGAGCCCCCGGCATGAGCACGCGCACGAGGCCCAGGCGTGCCGCGAAGGCAGCGTCACCGGAGGAGGTCCGGAGCGCCGCCCGGCTGGGGATGCTGGCGCAGATGGTGCGGATCCGCCGGTTCGAGGAGGCGTGCGTCCAGCTCTACAGCCAGACGCGCATCCGTGGCTTCATGCACCTGTGCATCGGCGAGGAGGCCGTGGCCGCGGGGGTGATGGGGGCGCTCGAGGAGCGTGACGCGGTGGTCTCGACCTACCGCGAGCACGGCCACGCCCTGGCCCGGGGCCTGCCCATGCCGGAGGTGATGGCCGAGATGTTCGGCCGCGCCACCGGGTCCAGCCGGGGCCGCGGCGGCTCGATGCACCTGTTTGACACGACGCGGCGCTTCTACGGCGGCAACGCGATCGTCGCTGGGGGCCTGCCGCTCGCGGTCGGGCTCGGCCTGGCCGAGCGGATGCAGCACCGGGACGGTGTGGCCGTCTGCTTCTTCGGCGACGGTGCCGCCGCCGAGGGCGAGTTCCACGAGTCGCTCAACCTCGCGGCGCTGTGGCGGCTGCCGGTGCTGTTCGTCTGCGAGAACAACCTCTACGCCATGGGCACCTCGATCGAGCGGGAGCTGGCGGTGCCCGACCTGGCGCTGCACGCCGCGGCATACGGCATGCCGGCCTGGCCCGTGGACGGCATGGACGTCGAGGCGGTGGACGAGGCCACCCGGCGCGCGCTGGACGACGTGCGCAGCGGCGAGGCGCCGGTGTTCCTGGAGATGCGCACCTACCGGTTCCGCGCGCACAGCATGTACGACCCCGAGCTCTACCGGGACAAGGCCGAGGTGGCGCACTGGCGCGAGCGCGACCCGGTCGAGGTGTTCGCGGCGCGCCTGCGCGGTGAGGGCGTGGCGGTGGACGAGGCGCTGACCCGCATCGAGGCCACCGTGGCCGCCGAGATCGCGGAGGCGGTCAGCTCCGCCGAGGCGGCCCCGCTGGAGCCGGTCGGGGACCTGACCCGGTTCGTGCACTCCGAGGAGGGGCCGCCGTGACCGTGCTGGAGACGACCTACCGTGAGGCGATGCGCGCCGCGCTGCGGGACGCGATGACGCGCGACGAGCGGGTGTTCCTCATGGGCGAGGACGTCGGCCGCTACGGGGGCTGCTTCGCCGTCAGCATGGGGCTGCTGGAGGAGTTCGGGCCCGAGCGCATCCGGGACACCCCGCTGTCGGAGTCGGCGTTCGTGGGGGCCGGGATCGGCGCGGCGATCGGCGGGATGCGCCCGGTCGTCGAGGTGATGACGGTCAACTTCAGCCTGCTGGCGCTGGACCAGATCCTCAACAACGCCGCCACCCTGCTGCACATGTCAGGGGGCCAGGTCGCCGTGCCCCTGGTGATCCGGATGACCACCGGCGCCGGGCGCCAGCTCGCCGCGCAGCACTCGCACAGCCTCGAGGCGTTCTACGCCCACATCCCCGGCCTGCGGGTCCTCGCCCCCGCGACCCTGGAGGACGCCCGCGGCATGCTCTGGCCCGCCCTGCTCGACCCCGACCCGGTCATCCTCTTCGAGCACGGCTCGCTGTATGCCGTGTCCGGGCCGCTCGAGGATGCCGCCCCGGAGGTGGACATCACCTCCGCCGCCATCCGGCGCGCGGGCGCCGACGTGACCGTCGTCGCGTGGGGCGGATGTCTCGGCAAGGCGCTCACGGCGGCCGAGACTCTTGCCGCAGAGGGGATCTCGGCTGAGGTCGTCGACCTGCGTGTGTTGCGCCCGCTGGACTCGGCCACGGTGCTGGCCTCGGTCCGGCGCACCCACCGGGCGGTCGTCGTGGACGAGGGCTGGCGCAGCGGCAGCCTGTCCGCCGAGGTGGCCGCCCGCATCGCCGAGGAGGCCTTCTACGACCTGGACGCTCCGGTGGACCGGGTGTGCAGCGCGGAGGTGCCGGTGCCCTACGCCAAGCACCTCGAGGACGCGGCGCTGCCCCAGGCGGAGACGGTGGCCGCGGCGTGCCGACGGGTGGTGGGCGCCGGTGGGTGACTTCGTCATGCCCTCGCTAGGCGCCGACATGGACGAGGGGACGCTGCTGGAGTGGCTCGTCCGGCCGGGGGAGCCGGTCAGCGCCGGCCAGGTCGTCGCGGTGGTGGACACCGCCAAGTCGGCCGTGGAGGTCGAGGTGTTCGAGTCCGGGGTCATGGGCGAGCAGGTCGTCGGACCGGGCACGAAGGTGCCGGTGGGCGCCCCGCTGGCGCGGATCCTGCCGGCCGGGGCCGCGGTGCCCGTGCCGGCGGCGTCGGTGCCGGCGGCGTCGGTGTCGGCGGCGTCGGTGTCTGCCGCGCAGCCTGCTGCTCCGCTGCCTGCCGCGCGGCCCATGGCGCCCGTCCTCGCCCCGCGGGCCGAGCAGCCTCCCCGGCCGGGGGCAACCGCCGGGACCGCGCCGAGCCCCCCAGAGGCGGCGCCCCTGGCCACTCCTCTGGTGCGGCACCTGGCCGGCGAGCTCGGCGTCGACCTCACCGCCGTGCGCGGCACCGGGCCGCGCGGACGCATCCTGCGCGAGGACGTCGAGCGGGAGGCGCTCGCCGCCCGCGAGGCGGGCGCCCCGGCGGCCCTGGTCGGGGAGGTCCCCGCGGCGGGCCGGGCGCGCGAGGAGACGACCGGCATACCAGCGGCCGCGCCCGGGGGAATGCCTGCGCCGACCGGCATCCCGGCGGCCGGCACAGCGCTGGGGGAGCGGCGACCACGGGTCAGTCCCTACGCGCGACGGCTGGCGGCCGAGCTGGGCGTCGCGCTGGGGGACCTGCGCCCCGGGCCCTCCGGGGCCGTCACCGCGGCGCAGGTGCGGGCCCGAGCTCAGGCACCCCGGACGGCGGCGATGACCGCGGCCGCCGCAGCGGCCCAGCCGGCGGCCCTCGCCCCGGAGACGCCGCCGGGACCGTCCGCTCCGCGCGGAGCCGGAGGGACCGACCCGATGCGGCAGGCGATCGCCAGGCTGATGGCGCGATCCAACCGGGAGGTGCCGCACTACTACCTCGAGACGACGATCGAGCTGTCGGAACCGCTGGCCTGGATGCACGCCCGCAACCGGGAGCTCGACGTGGCTCGGCGGATCATCCCGGCAGCACTGGTGCTGCGGGCCGTGGCGCAGGCGGCGGCGAAGCACCCCGAGCTCAACGGCTTCTGGGTCGGGGACGCCTTCCGGCCCGGCGAGGGCGTGCACCTCGGCGTGGCGATCTCGTTGCGGGGCGGGGGGATCGTGGCGCCGGCGATCCACGACGCCGACCATCTGTCCACGGTGGAGCTCATGGCGCGGCTGCGCGACCTCGTCGAGCGGGCGCGCGCCCGGCGGCTGCGCCGCACCGAGCTGGCCGACCCGACGATCACGGTGACCAACCTCGGGGAGCAGGGTGTCGACCTGGTGCACGGCGTCATCCACCCGCCGCAGGTCGCCCTCGTCGGGGTGGGCCGGGTGCTCGAGCGCCCGTGGGCGGTGGACGGCCTGCTCGGCGTGCGCCCGCTCGTGCGGGTCACCCTCGCCGCGGACCACCGTGCCACCGACGGCTTCGTCGGGTCGCGCTTCCTCACCGAGGTCGACCGGCAGCTGCACACCCTGGAGGAGCCATGACGCTGACCGAGCAGGACGCCCGCGACCTCGTGGCGCGGGCGTTGCACAAGGTGGTCCCCGACGCCGACCCCGCCACGCTGGCGCCGGAGGAGGACCTGCGCGACGCCTACGAGCTGGACTCCCTGGACTTCCTCGCCTTCGCCGAGACGTTGAGCACGGGGCGGGGCGCACGGATCGACGAGGAGGACTACCCCGAGCTGGTCTCGGTGGACTCCTGCGTGCGCTACCTCACCCGTTCCTGACGCCGCGCACACGGGTGCATCTCCGTGCTGTCGCCGGCATGACGCTTCCCGCCGTGTGGTGGGCATCAGTCCGGGCCGTGGTTCCGGCACCGGCCGGTACCATCGGGGTGCTCCTGCTCAGGGTGCAGCGAGTGCCGCAGGACCGGCCGCAAGGGCCGCTCCGTCACCGTGAGGGCGATCTGGGCGCAGTCGCGCGGTTGTCGCCGGAAGAGGAACCAGCGTCGTGAGCATCACGCAGATCGCGGTCGTCGTGCCGTGCCACAACGAAGAGCGCACCATTGCGCAGGTCGTCCGGGACTTCCGGGCCAGCCTGCCCGGTAGTGAGGTCGTCGTCGTGGACAACGCTTCGACAGACGCGACCGCCGAGCAGGCTCGCGCCGCGGGGGCGCGGGTGATCTACGAGCCGCGCCCCGGCAAGGGGAACGCGGTGCGACGACTGTTTGCCGACGTCGACGCCGAGTGTTACCTGATGGTCGACGGCGACGCGACGTACGACGCTGGGGCGGGCCCGGTGATGGCCGCCAAGGTGCTCGATGAGGGCATCGACATGGTCGTCGGCGCCCGGGTGGCCGGACCCGGTGCAGCGGAGGCCTACCGTGCTGGCCACCGACTCGGGAACGCGATGCTGACGTGGGTCTTCCAGCGGCTGTTCGGCCTGCGCGTCGAGGACACCCTCTCCGGCTACCGCGGGTTCAGCCGGCGGTTCGTCAAGACCTTCCCCAGCATGGCCAGCGGCTTCGAGATCGAGGCTGAGCTCAACGCCCACGCCGCGAGCCTCGGCGTGACCTACGACGAGGTCCGCACCGCCTACGGGGCCCGCCCCGAGGGATCAGAGAGCAAGCTGTCCACCTACCGCGACGGCGTGCGCATCCTGCGGCGCAACCTGCGGCTGTTCCGCGACTGGAAGCCGCTCGCGTCGTTCACCGGGCTCGCCGTGCCGTGGGCCCTTGGCGCCGTGGCGCTGCTGGTTCCGGTCCTGACCGACTACGTCCACACCGGGCTCGTGCCGCGCTACCCCAGCCTGATCGCCGCCGTGGGCTGCTTCCTCGTGGCGCTGAACCTCGTCATGGCCGGCGCCATGCTCGAGCGGACGACGCGCAACCGGATCGAGGCCGTTCGCCTGGCCTATCTACGCATCCCGGCGCCGCGTCGGGCCTCGCCCGAGGCCGGGGTGACCGACCGGGAGGTCAGCGCGACGCCGGCGACTCTGAGCCGCTGAGCCGGGGGCGCTCAGCCCAGGTCGGTCTCCCAGAACTCCTGTGCGCTGGCCCGGCTCGTGGGGTCCTGACCCGTGCCGTGGGCCTGCTGCTCCCGCCCGCGCAGCTCCACGCGGCGGATCTTGCCCGAGATCGTCTTGGGCAGCTCGGCGAACTCGATCCGCCGAATCCGCTTGTACGGCGCCAGGTGCTCGCGGCAGTAGGCCAGGATGTCCCGCGCCGTCTCCGCGGTGGGCTCGTGACCCGGCGCCAGCACGACGTAGGCCTTGGGCACGGCCAGGCGGGTCGGGTCCGGTGAGGGCACGACCGCAGCCTCGGCCACGGCGGGGTGCTCGATGAGCACCGACTCCAGCTCGAACGGGCTGATCCGGTAGTCCGAGGCCTTGAACACGTCGTCGGCGCGCCCCACGTAGGTGATCCAGCCGCGCTCGTCCCGGCTGGCCACGTCGCCGGTGTGGTAGGCGCCGTCGCGCATCGACTCCGCGGTGCGCTCGCGGTCGCCGTGGTAGCCGACCATGAGCCCGACCGGGCGCCCGCCGGGCCCGGTCAGCCGCAGGCAGAGCTCGCCCTCCTGCCCGGGCTGCGTGCGCTCCTGCCCGGTCGCCGGGTCGAGCAGCACGACGTCGTAGCCGGGAAGAGGCCGGCCCATCGACCCGGGCACGACCTCCTGCCCGGGGGTGTTGCCGACCTGGGCGGTGGTCTCGGTCTGTCCGAAGCCGTCGCGGACGGTGATGCCCAGGGCCGCCCGCACCTGCTCGATCACCTCGGGGTTGAGCGGCTCGCCGGCGCCGACCATCTCTCTCAGCGAGAGCCGGTCCCGCCACGCGGCGAGATCCTGCTGGATGAGCATGCGGTAGACCGTCGGCGGGGCGCAGAACGTGCTCACCTGCGCGGTCGCCATGGCCTCCAGCAGCCCCGGGGCGTCGAACCGGGCCTGGTTGACCACGAGGATCGTGGCCTCGGCGTTCCACGGGGCGAAGAACGAGCTCCACGCGTGCTTGGCCCAGCCGGGGGAGGAGATGTTCAGGTGCACGTCGCCGGGCTGCAGCCCGACCCAGTACATCGTGGACAGGTGCCCCACGGGGTAGGACAGGTGGGTGTGCTCGACCAGCTTGGGCTTCGCGGTCGTGCCCGAGGTGAAGTAGAGCAGCAGGGTGTCGTCACCGCGGGTGGGGCCGTCGGGGACGAACTCGCCTGTGAACGAACGCGACTCGCCGTATGACGTCCAGCCGCTCCCTGCCTCGCCCACCGCGATGCGGGTGTAGTCGCCGGGCACCTGGGCGAACCGGCCGGTGTGTGCCGCGCCGGCGACGACGTGGCGCACCGCGCCCCGCTCGATGCGGTCGACGATGTCCTCGGCGGTCAGCAGGGTCGTCGCCGGGATGATGACGGCGCCCAGCTTGGTCGCGGCGAGCATCGTCTCCCACAGCTCGACCTGGTTGCCCAGCATGAGCAGCACCCGGTCGCCCCGGTGCACCCCGAGCGAGCGCAGCCAGGCCGCCACCTGCCCGGACCGCTGCGCCATCTCGGCATAGGTCACCCGGGCCTGGGTGCCGTCCTCCTCGATGACCCACAGCGCGGTCCGGGGCCCGGTCTGGGGCGTGGCGGCGACCGCGTCGAACCAGTCCAGCGCCCAGTTGAAGTGCTGCGGGCGGGGCGGCTCGTAGCCGGCCATCGCCGCGTCGTAGTCGGTGCGCTGCGCCAGCAGCAGGTCGCGTGCGTCGCGGAAGGTGGTCTGGGCCTCGGCCATGTGCCGACACTAGCCACGACGGCGCGCCGTGGCAGCGAGTGAGCGGCATCCAACCGCGGGGGGCCCAGAATCGTCACAAGGGCATGGAGACGACGACGGCACCGGCCCGGGCGGGCCGTCGCGTCCACCGCCGGGGAGGCGCGCAGGTGCAGTCGGCAGCGACCGAGGCGGCGGTGCGGCAGGTCTACGCCGCCCACTACGGCCTGCTCGCCGGGTGGGCGGCTCGCCTGCTCGGGGACCGCGACCTGGCCCACGACCTGGCGACGGAGGCCTTCGTGCGGCTGATCCGTGACTGGGACCTGGTGGACGAGCCCAAGGCCTGGCTCTACGCGACGACCGCGAACCTGGTTCGCGACCACTGGCGACGTCGCGGGCGGGAGGCCACGGCATACGACCGGTTCTCCGGGGGCCGGCCGCCGCAGGAGGCGGCGCCGGGACCCGACCCGGCCGAGCGGCTCACCGTCCGGGACGCCGTGCTCGCGCTGCCGGACCGGCTCCGGGCCGGGGTGCTGCTCTACTACTTCGCCGACCTGAGCGTCGCCCAGGTCGCCGCGCACCTGGGCCGGTCCGAGGGCGCGGTCAAGCGGGACCTGTTCGACGCGCGGGCCCGGATGGCCCGGCTGCTGGAGGGTGTGCGATGAGCGGGAACGAGCCCCGGCCGGGGTCGGTCGAGGAGCTGTTCGCCCGGGAGCGGGCGCTGGTCACGGACCTGCCCGCCGACGAGGAGCGCTGGCAGCGGATCGTGCACGCGGCGCGGTGGCGCCGCCGCAGCCACCGGCAGCGGTATGCCGGGGCCGCCGCTGCCGTGGCCCTGCTCACCGCGGGTGTCGCCTGGGCGACCACGCACGGGACGGGCACGCCGCCACGTCCGGCGGCGACGACCGTTGCCACCCCCGGGCCCACGCAGGTGACCCGGCCGGCGCCCAGCACCTCGGCGCCGGCGCCGTCGGCGACGGGCTCCGCCGTGCCCGGGCTGGCCCGGGGGGCCGCGGTGCCGAAGGACTTCACCGTGCTCTCGCTGAGCAACGCCGGGCACGGGCACGTCTACGCCATGGGTGACGCCTCGTGCGGGCACGGGGTGCGGTGCCCGGTCCTGGCCGGCTCCACCGACGAGGGTCGCACGTGGGCGGTCGTGCACTCCTTCGACGGACGGACGGTGCCCGACCCCGACGTCGTCGGTGCCTCGGTGCAGCCGGCCGGCGTGCTGAGCCAGGTGCGCTTCGCCACCCCCGAGATCGGGTGGGTGTTCGGCGGCGGGGCGATGCAGACCCGTGATGGCGGGCGCACCTGGGCGCCCTACCCGCACAGCGGTGACGCGGTCGTGGCGCTCGAGACCGACGGCCAGCAGGTCGTGGTCGTGACCGGCCAGGGCTGCGGCACCGGCTCCTGCTCCGGCCAGCTGACCATGGCCACCGACTCGGTCGCCCAGCCGCACGGGGTGGCCGGTGGTGGCGCGTCGGCCGACCTCGGCCGGGGCTGGAACGAGCCGGTGCTCGCGCTGGGGGGTGGCCAGCCCGTGGTCAGCGTCTGGACCCCGGTCGGCGGCGTCCTGCTGCAGGTGCAGGACACCGAGTCGCTCTCACCGGGCTCGCAGGGCCCGGTCTGCCGCGGCGGCGGCGCCGAGGTGGTGACCACCGACGCGTCGGCGCACCCCGGCCTGGTCGGGCTGTGCACCACCCAGGGCGCGGCCGGCTCGCTCGGCTACGCCGTCAACACCAGCCCCGACGGCCTGACCTGGAGCGTGGTCGACGCCCAGTCGCTCACGCTGGTCAACGCCGGGCACATCGCGCTCGCGGCCGCCGACCGCAGCAACCTGCTCGCCGCCTCCGGCGGGAACCCCTCGGTCCACGGCTCCCTGAAGGTCAGCCACGACGGTGGCCACACGTGGGTGGTCCCCGCCGGCGCGCCCCCGATGCCCACGATGGGGTGGCGCTGGGTGGGTGCTCCCGGTGGGGCGACGTTCTACGCCCTCGGCGGCCCCGGCCCGGCGTACTGGGTCAGCCACGACCACGGCGACCACTGGCAGAAGGTGACGATCAGCTGAACCCGTTGCCATGACACGCGATCGTCACACGAGGCATGCCATCCTCTAGTCATGACCCACACGGCCTCCCGTCCCGGCGCCGACCGGGCCCGGTGGGAGGCCGACGTCGTGCTCCGGGACGGCTCGGTGGCGCACGTGCGCCCGATCCGGCCCGACGACGCCGACGGGATCCGCCGGTTCCACGCCCGGCAGTCGCCGGAGTCGATCTACATGCGCTTCTTCGCGCCGATCAAGCAGCTCTCCGAGCGGGACGTGCAGCGGTTCACCCACGTCGACTACGTCGACCGGGTGGCGCTGGTCGCAACGGTGCGCGGGGAGATCATCGGCATCGCCCGCTACGACAAGATCGACGCGACGACGGCGGAGGTGGCGTTCAACATCTCCGACGCCTTCCAGGGCCGGGGCGTCGGCTCGGTGCTGCTGGAGCACCTGGCCGCGATCGCGCACGAGCTCGGGGTCGGCAAGTTCGTCGCCGACGTGCTCCCGCAGAACCGCAAGATGATCGGCGTCTTCACCGAGGCCGGCTACGAGGTCGAGCACCACTACGACGACGGGGTCATCGCGGTCTCGTTCCGGATCGAGCCGACCGAGCAGTCCCAGGCGGTGCGTCTGGCCCGGGAGCACCGCGCGGAGTCGGTCAGCATGCACTCGGTGCTCTTCCCGGACTCGATCGCGGTGGTCGGCGCGAGCCGCCGGTCGGACTCGATCGGGCACCAGCTGCTGCACAACGTCCTTGCCGCCGGGTTCACCGGCCGGGTCCACGCCGTCAACACCGAGGCGTTGGAGGTGCTGGGCCTGGAGTCGCACGCCAAGGTCAGCGACATCCCCGACGAGGTCGACCTCGCCGTCGTAGCGGTGCCCGCGGAGGCGGTGCTCGGCGTGGTGCGCGACTGCGCCGACGCGGGGGTCAAGGCGCTGCTGGTCGCCTCGGCCGGCTTCGCCGAGGTCGGCCCGGAGGGGGAGCAGCGCCAGCGTGAGCTGCTGCGCACCGCCCGCGACGCCGGCATGCGGGTCATCGGGCCCAACTCCTTCGGGGTGATCAACTCCCACCCCGCGGTGAGGCTCAACGCGTCGCTTGCGCCGGCGCTGCCACCGCCGGGCACGTTCGGGCTCTTCGCCCAGAGCGGCGCCCTCGGCATCGCGGTCCTGGCCTCGGCCGCCCGGCGCAACCTCGGCGTCTCGGTGTTCGCCTCCGCCGGCAACCGCGTCGACGTCTCGGGCAACGACTTCATGCAGTACTGGATCGACGATGCCGACACCCACGCGGTGGGCCTGTACCTCGAGTCCATGGGCAACCCGCGCAAGTTCAGCCGGATCGCCCGGGCGCTGGCCCTCACCAAGCCGGTGATCGTCGTCAAGTCGGGCATCAGCTCGTACGGCGTGCCGCCGGGTCACCGGGCCCGGCCCACCCGCGTGCCGCCCCAGGCCTTCGACGCCATGCTGCGCCAGGCCGGGGTGATCCGGGTCGAGAACATCCACCAGCTCTTCGACGTGGCCCAGCTCGTCGTCCACCAGCCGCTGCCGCGCGGGCGACGGGTCGCGGTGGTCGGCAACTCCGACGCCCTGGGCGCGCTCACCGCCGAGGCCTGCGTCAGCTGGGGGCTGGAGGTGACCCACGGCCCGGTGTCGCTGCCGTCGGAGGCCACCGCGGAGATGTTCGCCCAGACCCTTGACGCCGCCTTCGCCGACGAGCAGGTCGACAGCGTCCTCACCTGCTTCATCCCGCCCCTGGTCACCCTTGACGCCGAGGTCGTCGACGCCGTGGCCGACGCGGCAGCGCAGTCCGACAAGCCGTGCCTGGCCACGTTCCTCGGTATGCGCGGCGTCACGGAAGCCTTGTCCGCCAAGGAGTTCGACGAGCACGGACGGAGGCGGGCCGTGCCGGCGTACTCCATGCCGGAGGACGCGGTGCGCGCGCTTGCGGCGGCGACCAAGTACGGCGAGTGGCGGGCCCGCGACCAGGGCCAGCGGGTGGCGCCGGTCGGCATCGACCGGGCAGCCGCGGAGGCGCTCGTCGACGCCGTCCTCACGCAGTCGCCCGAGGGACGCGCACTGACGCCCGACGAGGTCACGGTCCTGCTGGCCGCCTACGGCATCACCCTGTGGCCGACGGTGCCGGTGGCCACCGCCGACGACGCGGTGGCGGCGGCCAGGCACATGGGCTATCCGGTGGTGGTCAAGTCGGTGGCGCCCGCGGTGCGCCACCAGCCCGGCACGGGTGGCATCCGGGTCGACCTGCACACGGCCGCCTCGGTGCGGGAGGCGTTCGCCGCGCTGAAGGACCGGCTGGCCGCGCTGTCGGCCAACTCCCTGGTGGTGCAGAAGATGGCCACGCCCGGGGTCTCCTGCGTGGTGAGCACGACCGAGGACCCGCTGTTCGGCCCGGTGGTCAGCTTCTCGGTGGCCGGCCCGCCGACCGACCTGCTCGGCGACATCGGGCACCGGATCCCGCCGCTCACCGACGTCGACGTGTCCGACCTGATCTCCTCGGTGCGGGCCGCGCCGCTGTTGCACGGCCACCGCGGCGCCACCCCGGTCAACCGTGCCGCCCTGGCAGACCTGGTCGCCCGGATGTCGGTGCTCGCGGACGAGCTGCCCGAGGTCGCCTCGCTCGTGCTCAACCCCGTGATCGCCCATCCCGGCGGGGTGGACGTGGTCGGGGCGGAGGCCACTGTCGCGCCGCCACCGGTGCGCAAGGACACCGACCGCCGGGCCCTGCCCTAGGGACCGCGGCGGTGCCGTGGCCGCCCGCCCGGGACACGGCCAGCAGCCGCCCGCGAGCCCGGCCGGTCGGCGGGCCCCGCTGACGTGCGCAAGGATGGGCCCATGGCCACACCGACCGAGCAGCGTCCCACCCCCCTCCCGGAGAACCTCACCCGGGACATCGAGCGGGCCGGCTACTACCCGGCGCTCGTCGCGGACGTGGTGGACTCGGCCCTCGCGGGTGAGCAGGTGGTCTCGCACCTGGTCCACCAGGAGACGACGTTCGACCACGACACCGTGCGCCGGCACATCACCGTGCTCGTGCTCACCCCGCGCCGGCTGGTCATCGCCCACGCCGACGACCACCACGGCGAGCACGGCGAGCAGGGCGACGCCGAGGCCGTGGCCACCGCGACCTCCGAGGTCGTGCCGCTCAGCGCGGTCCGCGGGGTGATGCTCACCCACGTCGTCGCCGCGCCGGACAGCTACGAGCCCGGGGCCCTCGGCCGCGAGCTCACCGTGACGCTGGGGTGGGGCACGGTCAGCCGGGTCGACATGGTGCCGGCCGTCTGCAGCGACCCCTCCTGCGAGGCCGACCACGGCTACGAGGGCACGGTCACCGCCGACGACATCAGCCTGCGCGTCAGTGCCGCCGCCGATGGCCAGCCCGCCCTGGAGCAGGCGATGGCCTTCGCCCGCGCGATGTCGGCGACGATCGGACGCTGAGGAGGGGGACGTTCGGGTGATGGAGGAGGTGCTGCCTCCCCGCTACGACGGGGAGGGACTGGCCGCGGTGCTGCCTGCCGTGGCGCGCTCGCTGGGGGTGCCCGGGGGAGCAGGGGCGCCCACCGGCATGGACCTGCCCGAGGCGCGCCGGGCCGTCGTCGTGCTCGTCGACGGGCTGGGGTACGACCTGCTGCGCCAGCGCAGCGGGCACGCGCCTTTCCTGCGCAGCCTGCTGCCCGCCGCATACCGGCTCACCGCCGGCTTCCCGTCCACGACGGCCACGAGCATGGCGACGTTCGGCACCGGGCTGCCCCCGGGCGCCCACGGGCTGGTCGGCTACGAGGTGCTGGTGCCGGGGGAGGACCGCCTGCTCAACGAGCTGTCCTGGGAGGACGGTCCCGACCCGCTGCGCTGGCAGCCGTCCGAGACGGTGTTCGAGCGGGCCCAGGCCGCGGGCGTGGACGTGACGCGGATCGGGCCGGGCTTCTTCGACGGCTCCGGCCTGACCAACGCCGCCGTCCGTGGCGGCTCGTTCCGGGCGGCGACCTCCCTGGATGACCGGGTCGACGCCGCGCTCGCGGCTGTGCGGGCCAGCCGTCGGGCGCTGGTCTACCTCTACTGGGGCGAGCTGGACAAGGTCGGGCACGTCCACGGCTGCCAGTCCTGGGAGTGGGGCGACGAGCTCGAGGCGATCGACGGGGCCATGGCCCGGCTCGCGGCGTCCGTGCCGCCGGACACGGCGGTGCTGGTGACGGCCGACCACGGCATGGTCGACGCGCCGCACGCCCTGCGCATCGACCTCGGCCACGACTCTGAGCTCGCCGCCGGGATCCGCCATGTGGGCGGGGAGGCCCGCTCCCTGCAGCTGTACTGCGAGCCCGGTGCGGCCGCCGACGTGGTGCAGACGTGGCGCGGGCGTCTCTCCGAGCGGGCGTGGGTGCTCGAGCGGGACGAGGCCGTGGCCCAGGGCTGGTTCGGCCCGGTCGCCGAGCACGTGCTGCCGCGGATCGGCGACGTCGTCGTCCCGATGCGCGACAACTTCGCGATCGTGGACTCGCGCACCGCGCGGCCGCAGCTGCTGGCCCTGCTCGGGCTGCACGGGTCGCTGACCCCCGAGGAGGTGTCGGTGCCCCTCCTGCGGGTGCCGGCGCGCGACAACGCATAGGGTTGCGGCTCGTGGCTGAACTCGTCTTCTTCTCCGGCACCATGGACTGCGGCAAGTCCACCCTCGCCCTGCAGATGGACCACAACCACGCCGCCCGCGGGCGCCGCGGGCTGATCTTCACCAAGCACGATCGCGCCGGCGAGTCGGTGCTGTCCTCCCGCCTGGGCCTGTCCACCAGCGCCCTGGAGGTCGAGGACGACCTCGACTTCTGGGACGCCATCGTGGGCCAGGCCACCAACGGTCTCCGGGTCGACTACCTCATCTGCGACGAGGCGCAGTTCTACACCCCCGAGCAGGTCGAGCAGCTGGCCCGGCTGGTGGACGAGATGGGGGTGGACGTCTACGCCTTCGGCATCACCGCGGACTTCCGCACCGCGTTGTTCCCCGGCTCGCGCCGGATGATCGAGCTGGCCGACCGGGTGCAGGTGCTCCAGGTCGAGGCCTTGTGCTGGTGCGGGCAGCGAGCCACCCACAACGCCCGCGTCATCGACGGCGTGATGGTCGTCGAGGGGGAGCAGGTCGTGGTCGGCGACACCGCCAGCACGGTCGCCGGGGTGGTCGAGTACGAGGTCCTGTGCCGCCGGCACTACATGCGCCGGATGACCTCCGCCGCCGCGCGGGCCGCGTCCCCGTCAGCCGAGGTGCTCCCGTTCGACCTCGACCTGTGCCCGCTGCCGGTGGTGCCCAGCTCGGCCCGGGGCGCCTGAGCAGACCCCGGGACCTCCGCCTCGACTCCTCGCGGCGGGCTCCCGCCAGGCTGGTCTCCATGACGATCGTGGAGGGGTGGGCGATGGCCACAGTGCAACGGGACCGGGTCGCCGCGGCGCTGGCCGCGGTGATGGCGGTGGGCGCGGCGGCGGGGACGTTCGGGCTGTGGAGCGGCAGCGTCGGCTTCGGCGAGGAGATCACCGGCCGCCTGCCGTGGGGGAGCACCCTGGTGGCCGGCACCGCCCTGCTCGTGGTGGTGGCCCTGCCGATGACCCTGGCCGCCGTGGCCGGCTGGCGTGGGAACCCGCGGGCACCGCAGCTGCTGCTGCTCGCCGGGCTGCTGCTCGTCGGCTGGATCGTCGTCGAGGTGGCGTTCATCCGGTCGTTCTCGTGGCTGCAGCCGGTCTGCGCCGTCTGGGGCGCGCTCGTGGCCGTGCTCGGCCTGCGGGACCGGGGCCGTGCCCCGGTCCCCGGCGTCAGCCCCGGTCGGAGCCCGGACGCGCGCCGAACATGATGTCGTCCCAGCTGGGCACGCTCGGCCGGCCGCTGCGCCGGGAGGACGCCGACCGGCGCGTCGGAGCCTCCTCACGGGCCGCCCGCTTCTGCGCCGCCCCGGGCTGCGCGTCGTCCTCGACGTCGGGATGGTCGCCCTCGTCACGCGCGTCCTCGTCGGCGGGGACGGCCTCCACCGTGGGCGCCGCGTCCGCGACCTCCTCCGGCAGCGCAGCGTCGTCCTCCGGCAGCGCGGCGTCGGCGTCCTCCGGCTCGCCGGCGGGCGTGCCCGGCTGGTCGCCGACGTCCCAGTGCGCGTGGGCGCCGGGGTAGCCGTGGGCCGGTGGGGGCGGCGGCATCGTCGTGGGGTCGTAGGCGATGTGCTCGAGCGGGACGGCCTCCTCCGGGGCGTCCGTGGAGCCGGGGACGTGGGTGGGCGTGGCAGGGGAGGCGGTCGGTGCCGGCGGCGGGGTGTCCCGGCGCGGGCCGGGCCGGCGGCGGGCCCGGGCGGCGCTCCGCTCACGCATCGCGGTCATGAGGTCCAGCGGCTCGGCGGTCCGCTCGGTCGGCCGACCGGCGGCGTGGACGCCACCCTCGGCCTCGACGTCGTAGACGGTCGTGGAGCGTACCGGGACCGATGCCAGGTGCGGCGCCGGGATGGGCCCGGGGACACCGGGCTGCTCGTCCTCGCTCAGCCAGCGCGCCTCGTCGTCGACGGCCGTGACCGTGCGGTCGGTGGAGTGGTAGGTCCAGGAGGCCTGGCGCTGGCGCCCGCCGGCGGGGAAGGTCAGCACGACCGTCCACGGCCCCTCATCGGAGCGCCAGGAGTCCCAGGTCGCGTCCGTCGGGTCCACGCCTCGGCCGCTGAGCCGCTGGCTGACCCGGGTGGCCAGGGTGGGGGCCGAGGCGCCGGCGGAACCACCGCGGCCGCGCAGGCGCACCTCGCGCGCCAGCCCGGCGACGTGCTCACGCTCGGCGATGACCGGGCCCTCGTAGCGGCGCACCTTCTCCACCGGCCACCCGGCACGCTCGGCCACCTCCTCCACGGACGCGCCGGCCCGGATGAGCGCCTGCACGTCGCGGGGACGCAGCCCGCCGTCGACCTCGATCTGCAGCTGCCCCAGCCGGGGCCGGTCCCGTCGGACCGCGGCCCGGATCGGCTCGTCGATGCGCACCCGGAACCGGGTGCCGTCAGCCGCCGCGAGCAGCAGGTGCTCGCCGTCCTCGTGCACGCCGATCAGTCGCAGGTCCTGCATTCGCCTTCTCCCGGTCACCTCCGCCGGGTCCCGTCCATGCCCGGCAGGACCCCGACTCTGCCACCTCGCGCAGCCCCGGCGGAAGCGGCCACGCCGCACCGGTACTTTTGCCTACGACCATGCTCACCCAGGACGCCCAGCTGCAGCTCATCCTTGACCTCGTCGGAGTCTTCGTGTTTGCCCTCTCCGGCGGGCTCGTCGCCGTCCGCAAGCGGCTCGATCTCTTCGGCGTGCTCGTCCTGGCCGGCGCCGCGGCGCTCGGCGGCGGGGTCATGAGGGACCTGCTCATCGGCGCCACTCCACCAGTCGGCCTCAGCGACTGGCGGCTCGTCGCCACTGCCTCGCTCGCCGGGGTCGTGACCTTCCTGTTCCACCCCGGCGTGGCCCGGATCAGCAAGCTGGTCCGCATCCTCGACGCCGCCGGCCTGGCCGCGTTCGCCGTCGCCGGCGCGCTCAAGGCCCTCGGCGCCGGCGCCGGGCCGATGACCGCCGTGCTCGTCGGTGCGATCACCGCGATCGGCGGCGGGATGCTGCGTGACCTCCTCGCCGGGCAGGTGCCCGAGGTGCTGCGCCGCGAGCTGTACGCCGTGCCCGCCCTGCTCGGTGCCACGGTGGTCGTCGTCGCCTACCGGATGCACCACCTCACCGAGACCGTGGTGTGGTCGGCGGTGGCCCTGGTCTTCACCGTCCGGATGACCGCCGTCGTCCTCGACCTCAACGCCCCCACCCCCCTGCGAACCGGAGACTCCGCATGAGCACCCCTGACGCCACGCCAGGCTCCACCGACGCGACCGATGAGCTCGCGCCCTACGACGCCATCCTCCTGCTGTCCTTCGGCGGCCCCGAGGCCCCCGAGGAGGTGATGCCGTTCCTGCGCCGCGTCACGGCCGGGCGCGGCATCCCCGACGAGCGGCTCGAGGCCGTCGCGGAGCACTACCTGCACTTCGGCGGGCGCAGCCCCATCAACGACCAGAACCGCGCGCTGCTCAAGGAGCTGCGCACCGAGCTCGACCGCCGCGGCATCGCGACGCCGCTGCTGTGGGGCAACCGCAACTCCGAGCCCTTCGTCACCGACACCCAGCGCCAGGCCCACGAGGACGGGGTACGCCGTGTGGTCACCCTGGTGACCAGCGCCTACTCCTCCTACTCCTCCTGCCGCCAGTACCGCGAGGACCTCGCCGCCGCGGTCGGCACGCTCGCCGAGCAGGGCGTCGACCTCGCCGTGGACAAGGTGCGGCCGTACTGGAACCACCCGGGCTTCAGCCGGGCCAACACGCGACTGGTCACCGAGGCGGCGCGAGGGCTGGGCCTGCCCGACGAGCAGGTGCGGCTGGTCTTCGTCACCCACTCGGTGCCCGAGGCCATGGACGACACCTCCGGCCCGGGCGACGGTGAGGGCAACCTGTACCGCCGCCAGCACCTCGACCTGTCCGCGGCGGTCACCGCCGAGGTCAACGCCACGCTGAGCCGCTCCCTGGAGTGGGACCTGGTCTACTGCTCGCGCTCCGGCCCGCCGAGCCAGCCGTGGCTGGAGCCGGACGTCAACGACCACCTCGAGCGGCTGCACGGCGAGGGGGTGCGGGCGGTCGTGCTCGCGCCGATCGGCTTCGTGTCCGACCACATGGAGGTCGTCTTCGACCTCGACACCGAGGCCGCGGAGACCGCCGAGCGGCTCGGGCTGCGCCTGGTCCGGGTGCCCACGGTCGGCACCGACGCGGAGTTCGTCAGCGGTCTGGTGGACCTCGTCCTCGAGCGCGCCGCCCTCGCCCGCAACGAGGCAGTGGTGCAGCCGACGTGGCCGGGCAGCGACACCCGGCCGGTGGTCTGCCGACCGGGCTGCTGCCCCAACCTGCGGGTGGCCAGGCCGGCACTGTGCGGGAGCGACTGATGGCCAGCTCGACCGTCCCCGAGCTGCCGGAGCTGCCCGAGGGCCTGGACCTGGCCGCGCTCGAGCGCCTCGCCGTCGACACGGCCCACGAGGCGGGCCGGTTCATCGTGGACGAGCGCCCCGGCGGTCTCGGCGTGGCGCAGACCAAGAGCAGCGCCACCGACGTGGTCACCGTGATGGACCAGGGCTGCGAGAAGCTGCTGCGCGCGCTGCTCGGGGCCGCCCGTCCCGACGACGCGATCCTGGGCGAGGAGGACGGTGCCACGGACGGGACGAGCGGCATCACGTGGGTGGTCGACCCGATCGACGGGACCGTCAACTACCTCTACGAGATCCCGGCCTACTGCGTCTCCGTCGGGGCCGTGGTCGGCGACCCCACGCGGCCCGGTCACTGGCGCCCCGTTGCCGGCGCGGTCTACAACCCGGTCAGCGGGGAGATGTTCCACGCCCGGCTCGGGGCAGGGGCGCACCTGGTCGACGCGGCCGGGCAGCGAAGGCGGCTGCGCGCGGGCGAGGTCGACACGCTCGGCCAGGCCTTGGTCGCCACCGGCTTCGGCTACCGCGCCGAGGTCCGGCGCGCGCAGGCGGCGGTGCTGGCGGAGCTGATCCCGCACATCCGCGACATCCGCCGGGCCGGGAGCGCCGCGCTGGACCTGTGCGCCGTGGCCGCGGGTCGCGTCGACGCCTACTACGAGCGCGGGCTGAACCCGTGGGACCTCGCCGCAGGATGGCTGGTGGCCACGGAGGCCGGTGCGCTCGTCAGCGGCCTGCCCGGCCGGCCGCCGGCCAAAGAGCTGGTGGTGGCCGCCGGGGCGCCGCTGGCGGCGGCGCTCGGCGCGCGGCTGGCCGACCTGATGACCGTCGCGGACTGACGCACCCCCGACGGTATGCCGTGGGGCGGCACGCGTGCCCCGGCATGCACGGGACATGAAAGGAGGCCGGTGGCGGGGCGTCGTGCCCGGCCACCGGCCTCTCTCGTCCTGACGGTGGCGCAGCCCGCGTTCAGCTGGCGGCGCGCTCGTCGGGGGCGTACTCCGCCAGCTCGGGGACGTGCAGGCCGTGCTCCGCGGCCAGGTGGGCCAGCGACTCGAGCTCTCCGACCCGCACCTCCACCAGGTAGTCGTCGCCACTGCGTCGGGCGGCCTCGAGCGACTCGAGGGCCTGCTGAACCCGTTCGCGGATCTCCGCGTGGAACTCAGTCATGTCCACCTCCCGTGGTGTCTTCGGCGCGCTGACTCTACGAGGTGACCCGGTCGGGGTTGCCAATCGCGTCGCTGATCTTTGCGCTAACAAACCGTAAAGAGATCGCCAACGCGGCTCGCTGACCTGCACGGTTGTGCGCTGTTGTGGGTCTGGTCACATTCGCGACCGCTGCATCGGGGGGCGGCCGGGGGTCCGCGGACGCGGGCACGCCACACCCGTATCACCCCGGTGCATGACCCGGGGGAGGGGATAAGGAACAATCCGCCCCGCAGGTGGGCACAAATCCGGGACCTTCTGCGTTAACCCCGCTGCCACCCACCAATCAGACTTTCTGCACCACCGAACAGACCTCCAAGGAGAGCGACACACCCCATGGCGACTGACTACGACGCGCCACGCAAGACCGACGACGAGGAGTCTGCGGACTCCATCGAGGAGCTGAAGTCCCGCCGCGTCGACAAGAGCTCCTCGAGCGTCGACGTCGACGAGACCGAGCAGGCCGAAGGCTTCGAGCTGCCCGGCGCCGACCTCTCCGGTGAGGAGCTGTCGGTGCGGGTGCTGCCCCGCCAGGCTGACGAGTTCACCTGCTCGCGCTGCTTCCTCGTGCACCACCGGAGCCAGCTGGCCAAGGAGGTCGGCGGGCTCCCGGTGTGCAGCGAGTGCGCAGCCTGAGCCGGGATCACTGACGGCACAGCCCGATAGGGTCGGTCCCTGTGACTGACCCTTCGTGCGTCCCGGTGCTCCTGCAGCGACTCGACCCGCAGCTGCCGCTGCCGGTCCGGTCCCACCCCGGCGACGCCGGGGTGGACCTGCATGCGCGCCGGGACGCGACCTTGCCCCCGGGTGGTCGCGACCTGGTGCCGACCGGCATCGCGGTGGCGCTGCCCGAGGGCTACGCCGCGTTCGTCCACCCCCGCTCGGGGCTGGCGGCCCGGCACGGCATCACCATCGTCAACGCACCGGGCACCGTCGACGCGGGCTACCGCGGCGAGATCCTGGTGAACCTGCTCAACACCGACCCCGAGCGCCCGTTCACGGTGCACCGGGGTGACCGCATCGCCCAGCTGGTCATCCAGCAGGTCAGCGTGCCCCGGTTCATCGAGGTCGACTCGCTCCCGGGTAGCGCACGAGGGGAGACTGGGCATGGGGCCAGTGGCGGGTTCTCCGCACCCCCGCCCCACGACATGAAGGACGAGGACAACCAGTGAGCCTGTTCCGCCGCGGCAGCAAGTCCGCGCCCCCCACCGGTAGCGACGCCGTCGAGCCCGAGGTCACGCCGGCGGACGAGGCCGGCCTCGACCAGACGCGCGCCGACCAGTCCGGTGCTGGCCAGTCCGGCACCGACCAGCCGATCGGCACCGCCGGCCCCTACGACCGCGGCCAGGTGCCCGGCCCGGAGGGCCGGCTCGACCTCGGCTCGCTCTGGGTGGCCGGTGTGCCCGGCATGGAGCTGCGCCTGGAGGTCGACGACGAGACCCAGAGCATCGTGGGCGTGACGGCGGTGCTGGGGGAGTCGGCCGTTCAGCTGCAGGCGTTCGCGGCTCCGCGCTCCGAGGGCCTGTGGGAGGAGATCCGCCGGGAGATCGCCTCGAGCATCACCCGTCAGGGCGGCACTGCCGACGAGGTCTCCGGCCCGCTCGGCGCCGAGCTGCAGACGCGGATGCCGGGCCAGGCACCCGACGGTCGCACCATCTACTCCCCGGCCCGCTTTCTCGGGGTCGACGGCCCGCGCTGGTTCCTCCGTGCGGTGCTCAGCGGCCGGGCGGCGGTCGACCAGGATGCCGCCACCCCGCTGATCGAGATGGTCAGCGCGACGGTCGTCGTCCGCGGCGACGAGGCCATGGCGCCCCGGGACCTGCTGCCGTTGCAGCTGCCGTCGGAGGAGCAGCACACTGGGGACCAGGCCCCGGAGCCGCCGGCGGCAGAGGACTTCACCCCCTTCGAGCGCGGCCCCGAGATCACCGAGATCCGTTGAGAGCGAGGTGGCCGTCACCATGACCGAGGCCGAACGCGCGCGACCCCGCGAGGAGTCCGGCCTGCTGCACCGCCTGACCTCGCGCCTGACCAAGAGCCAGGCCGAGCTCGACGCCGGCGAGCTGCAGGCCGACGCCGACCGGCTCGGTGGCACGCCGATCGCCGACCTCGTCGACCGCCAGAACGCCAGCGTCTGCGGTTCGGTGCGCAGCGTGACGCTGCGCCCGCGGGTCAACGTGCCGGCCCTGGTGGCCGAGCTCTACGACGGCAGCCAGCGGCTCAACCTGGTGTGGCTGGGGCGTCGCGAGATCAAGGGCATCGAGACCGGCACGTACCTCACGGTGCGCGGCCGGGTCACCTTCCAGCGTGGGGTGCCGACGATGTTCAACCCCGCCTACGACATCAAGCCGACCCGTGGCCACTGACCCGACGGCGGCGCCCGAGCCTGTCGACACGCCCACGGTCGAGGAGCTCATCCGGGCGCGGCTCTCGGCCGCAGTCGGCGGCCTGCGCGGCTCGGTCGAGGCCGCCCTGCCCACGGTCGCGTTCGTCGCCGCCTGGGCGTGGCGGCATGACGTCATGACGGCGGTCGTCGCCTCCGCCGTGCTGGCGGTGGTGCTGCTGGCGGTGCGTCTCGTGGCGCGCCAGACCCCCCGCTACGTCCTGGGCTCCGTCCTGGCCACGGCGGTGGCGGCCGCTTTCGCGCTGCGCAGCGGGCGGGCCGAGGCCGCCTTCCTGCCGGGCATCCTCACCAACGCCGGGCTCATGCTGATGGCCCTGCTGTCGGTGGTCACCCGCTGGCCGCTGGTCGGCTTCGTGGTCGCGGCCGGGGACCCGCGCATGGCCGAGGACCCCACCGCGTGGCGCCGCGACGCGGGCCTGGTTCGGGTGTGCCAGCGGCTCACGCTGGTCCTCGTGGGGCTCTACGCCCTGCGCCTGCTCGTCATGGGCCCCCTGTATGCCGCCTCGCAGGTCACCCTGCTCGGCGTCGCCAAGCTGGTCCTCGGCTGGCCCGCCTACCTTGCCGCCGTCGCGGTGATGGCCGCGATCCTCATGCGCGGACGCACGCGGGCCGCCGCCGAGGACCTCGCGGCCGGGGCACGTCCCACCGACTGAGTCCCACCCGACTGAGCCACCCGGCATACAGCGGACATGACGAGGGGGCGGCCGCGATGCGGCCGCCCCCTCACGGTGTGTGTCCGGGTCCGGTGGTCAGCCCTCGGCGCCGCGGGGCACCCGGTTGCCGGGGCTGAGCATTGCCTCGAGGGCGTCCTCGACCTCGGGCGTGGTGAGGAAGAGCAGCTCGTCGTGGGCCTCGACCGAGTCGTCGCGGCTGGGGGCGATCGGGTGGTCCTCGCGGATGATGCCCACGAGCACGCTGTCGCCGGGCCACGGGATGTCGCCGACCCGCTTGCCGGCGAACGGGCTGTCCGGCGGCAGGGTCAGCTCGACCATCGTGGCGGTGCCCTGCTGGAACTGGAAGATGCGGACCAGGTCGCCGACGCTGACCGCCTCCTCGACCAGGGCCGTCATGAGGCGCGGCGTGGACACGGCCACGTCGACACCCCAGGCCTCGTCGAACATCCACTCGTTCTTGGGGTTGTTGACCCGGGCGACCGTGCGTGGCACGCCGAACTCGGTCTTGGCCAGCAGCGAGACGACCAGGTTGGCCTTGTCGTCACCGGTGGCGGCGACGACGACGTCGCAGTCGGCCAGCCCCGCCTCGTGCAGGGCCGTGATCTCGCAGGCGTCGGCCAGCAGCCACGAGGCCTCCGGCACCCGCCCGGCCTGGACGTCGTCGGCGTCCTTGTCGATGAGCAGCACCTGGTGCCCGTTGTGCAGGAGCTCCCGGGCGATGGAGCGGCCGACGCTGCCGGCGCCGGCGATGACTACGCGCATGGTGGGCGTGGGTCCTTTCTGGGGCGGGCGCTCAGTGGGCGGGCGGCGGCTGGTCGAGGGTCTGCTCGACGCTGGTCAGGGCGCCGGTCGTCGTGACCAGGTGGACGATGTCGCCGTCCTGGTAGACGGTGTCGGCCGCCGGGAGCAGACCCTCGCCCAGACGGGTCAGGTAGGCCACCCGCGCACCGGTGACCGACTCCAGCTCGGTGATCCGGCGGCCGACCCAGCCGGCGTGGACCGGGACATCGGCGATGAGGATCTGGCCGCTGGGGTCGGTGTGCTCCGGGACCGAGCCCTGGGGGAGCAGCCGGCGCAGCATCTGGTCGGCCGTCCAGCGCACCGTGGCGACGGTGGGGATGCCGAGCCGCTGGTAGACCTCGGCGCGGCCGGGGTCGTAGATGCGGGCGACGACGTGCTCGACGCCGAACGTCTCGCGAGCCACCCGCGCGGCGAGGATGTTGGAGTTGTCACCGTTGCTGACCGCGGCGAACGCGTAGGCGTCCTCGACGCCCGCCTCGCGCAACGTGTCGCGGTCGAAGCCGACCCCGGTGACCCGCTTGCCCTCGAACGTGCTGCCCAGTCGCCGGAACGCGGTGCTGTTCTGGTCGATGACGGCCACGTCGTGGCCCTGGCTCTCAAGGCTCAGGGCGAGCGTCGAGCCGACCCGGCCGCAGCCCATGATGACGAAGTGCACGCGCCGACGCTACACCGGAGGGGGTGCGGGCCGCGCAGCCCGGCCAGAGCGCCCTAGAGTTGCGACGTGCCCGCCACCGGTCGTGTCCTCAAACGCCTCCTCGTGGGTCGCGCCATGCGCAGCGACCGGCTCGGTGAGACCTTGCTGCCCAAGCGGATCGCCCTCCCGGTCTTCGCCAGTGACGCGCTCTCCTCGGTGGCCTACGCACCGGACGAGATCTTCCTGACCCTGGCGGTGGCCGGCGGAGCGTTCGCGACGACCCACTCCTGGCAGATCGGCCTCGGCGTCGTCTTCGTCATGCTCGTCGTCGTCGCGTCCTACCGGCAGAACGTCCACGCCTACCCCTCAGGTGGCGGTGACTACGAGGTCGCCACCGTCAACCTCGGCGCCCGCGCCGGGCTGACGGTGGCCAGCGCGCTGCTCGTCGACTACGTCCTGACCGTCGCGGTGTCGATCTCCTCCGGCGTGCAGAACGCCGCGGCCGCGATGCCGTTCCTGCGCGGCCACGAGATGCCGATCGCCATCGCCCTGGTCGTGCTGCTCACCGCCATGAACCTGCGGGGTGTGCGAGAGTCTGGCTCGGCGTTCGCCGTCCCTGTCTACGCATTCATGTTCGGCATCATCGGCATGGGCCTGTTCGGCTTCGCCCGTGCGGCCTTCGGTCACCTGCCCCAGGCCGAGAGCGCGAGGTTCACCCTCCTTCCCGAGCCCGGATCGGGCGGGATCATGGGCTTCGCCGCGATGTTCCTGCTGCTGCGCGCGTTCTCCTCCGGCTGTGCCGCGCTCACCGGCGTCGAGGCGATCTCCAACGGCGTGCCGGCCTTCAAGAAGCCCAAGAGCCGCAACGCGGCCACGACCCTGCTGCTCATGGGCACGATCGCCGTCACCATGCTCATGTCGATCATCACGCTGACCCGGATGACCGGCATCAAGTACGCCGAGAACCCCGCCACCCAGCTCTGGGTCAACGGCCACCCGGTGGGCCCCGCCTACCAGCAGGACACGATCATCGGCCAGCTCGCCAAGACGGTCTTCTCCGGCTTCCCGGTCGGCGTCGTGTTCGTCTCGATCGTCACCGGCATCATCCTCGTGCTGGCCGCCAACACCGCGTTCAACGGCTTCCCGGTCCTGGCCTCGATCCTGGCCAAGGACGGCTACCTGCCCCGCCAGCTGCACACCCGCGGCGACCGCCTCGCGTTCAGCAACGGCATCCTCATCCTCGCCGGTGCCGCGGCGTTCCTGATCTTCATCTACAACGCCGAGGTCACCAAGCTCATCCAGCTCTACATCGTCGGCGTCTTCGTCTCGTTCACGCTGAGCCAGACCGGCATGATCCGACACTGGAACCGTCACCTGCGCACCGAGCGCGACCCCAAGGTGCGGGCCAGGATGATGCGCAGCCGCATCATCAACAGCATCGGCGCGGTCATGTCCGGCACCGTCCTGCTCGTCGTCCTGGCCACGAAGTTCGTCAAGGGCGCCGGCTACGCGATCGCCGCCATGGTGGTGCTGTACATCCTGATGCAGGCCATCTCCCGGCACTACCGACGGGTCCGCGAGGAGCTCCACGTCGCCGAGACCGACTCCGACGCCCAGCTGCTGCCCTCGCGCGTGCACGCCGTCGTGCTGGTCTCCAAGATCCACAAGCCGACGCTGCGGGCACTGGCCTACGCCCGGGCCACGCGCCCCTCGGTGCTGGAGGCGATCACCGTCAACGTCGAGCCGGACGAGACGAAGTCGCTGCAGCAGGAGTGGGACCGCCGGGACATCCCGGTGCCGCTGAAGGTGCTCGACTCGCCCTACCGCGAGATCACCCGCCCGGTCGTCGACTATGTCAAGTCGGTCCGCCGTGGCAGCCCGCGCGACGTGGTCATGGTCTACATCCCCGAGTACGTCCTCGGGCGCTGGTGGGAGCAGCTCTTGCACAACCAGAGCGCCCTGCGCCTCAAGGGCCGCCTGCTGTTCACCCCTGGCGTCATGGTCGCCAGCGTCCCCTGGCAGCTGCGGTCCTCCGAGGGTGTCGAGGAGCGTCTCGACCGGCCGCGCGCCGGCTCCATCCGGCGGGGCTCGTGACCGAACGCAGGCAGGGCGGCTCCCTGGTCGGGCTGCAGTTCGTCGTCGAGGTCGGCCCCGTGGCCCACGGCGGGCACTGCGTCGCGCGCCACGACGGGCGCGTGGTGTTCGTCCGCCACGCCCTGCCGGGGGAGCGGGTCCGGGTCGAGGTCACTGAGGGCAAGGAAGGCGACCGCTTCCTGCGCGGGGACGCCGTCGAGGTCCTGCAGCCCTCGGCGCACCGGGTCGCCCCGCCCTGCCCGTTCGCCGGGCCGGGGCGCTGCGGCGGCTGCGACTTCCAGCACGCGGACCTGGCCTACAGCCGCGAGCTCAAGGCGGCGGTCGTGGCCGAGCAGTTCCAGCGCCTGGCCGGTCTCACGGTCGACGTCCCGGTGGAGCCGGTGCCCGGCGACACCGAGGGCCTGCGCTGGCGCACGCGGGTGGAGTTCGCCGTCGACGCGGACGGGCGTCCCGGGCTGCGCAAGCACCGCTCGCACGACGTCGTCGCGGTTGACGACTGCCTCATCGCCACGCAGGAGGTCGTCGACAGCGGAGTCCTGGAGCGCACCTGGCGCGGGTCGACCGCCGTCGACGTTATCGCCCCCAGCGCCGGTCCCGGAGTGGTGACCGTGCTGCTCCCGGCAGGGGAGAAGGCCGCGCCGCACGTGCGCGAGCACGTCGAGGCGGGTGGCTGGTCGGAGGACTTCCGCGTCGGCGCCCGCGGCTTCTGGCAGGTGCACCCCGGCGCCGCCTCCACCTTCGTCGGCCACGTCCTCGCCGAGCTGGGCCCGCAGCCGGGGGAGCGGGCGGTCGACCTGTATGCCGGGGTGGGCCTGTTCGCGGTCGCCCTCGCCGACGCGGTGGGGGAGGACGGGGCGGTGCTCGCGGTCGAGTCTGACGAGCGCGCCGTGCGGGACGCCCGGCGCAACGTGCACTCCCGCCCGCAGGTGGAGGTCCGGCGCAGCCGGGTCGACCGGGCCCTGCGTCCGCTGCTGCAGCAGCAGGTGAGCGCCGACCTGGTGGTCCTCGACCCGCCACGCACCGGCGCCGGGCGCGACGTCGTGCGCGAGGTGACCGCGCTGCGGCCGCGGCTGGTCGCCTACGTCGCGTGCGACCCGGCCGCGCTCGCCCGGGACGTGGCCTACGCGCGCGAGGCGGGTTACGGCATACGGTCGCTGCGGGCGTTCGACGCCTTCCCGATGACCCACCACATGGAGTGCATCGCCATCCTCGAGCCGCTCCCCGTGGAGGCCGGGCAATGAGCGGCGACAACGGTTTCGGCTACCCGGTCGACGTGCGCTTCTTCGAGGTCGACTCCCTCGGCGTGGTCTTCAACATGTGGTACCTCGGGTGGTGCGACGAGGCCATGAGCGGCTACCTGGAGCACCTCGGCCACGGCTACCGCACGCTGCGGGAGTCCGGCTACGACGCGGTGCTGCGCCGGGCCGAGCTGGACTGGGTCGACAGCCTCCAGGCGTTCGAGTCGGCCCGGGTGCGCGTGCGCGTGGAGCACATCGGCTCGACCTCGTTCCGGCTGGGCTACGACATCGAGCGGACCGGCCCGGGGGAGCGGGACGGGCAGCCGTGCGCACACGTGTCCATCACCTACGTGTGCGTGACCGTCGCCGACCGGGCCAAGGCGCCGATCCCCCTTGGCCTGCGCACGGCGCTGGAGCAGGATCGGTCGGGTCAGGGGGTCGACCCCGCTGTCCCGGCCCGACCGAGGTGTGGTTAGATATCTTGACGTCAAGATAAATGGTGGAAGGAGCCGGCCGTGAGCGGCACGAGCGCAAACAGCTTCGGAGCACAAGGCGCCCTGCAGGTGGGCGACGCGTCCTATGACATCTACCGCCTGGGGGCGGTCGACGGCAGCGCGAACCTGCCCTACAGCCTCAAGGTGCTGCTGGAGAACCTCCTGCGCACCGAGGACGGCGCGAACATCACCGCCGACCACATCCGGGCCCTCGCCGGCTGGGACCCCTCGGCCGAGCCCGACACCGAGATCCAGTTCACGCCGGCCCGCGTGATCATGCAGGACTTCACCGGCGTGCCCTGCGTGGTCGACCTGGCCACCATGCGCGAGGCCGTCGCCGAGCTCGGTGGCGACGCCACGAAGATCAACCCGCTGGCCCCGGCCGAGCTGGTCATCGACCACTCGGTCATCACCGACGTGTTCGGTCGCGCCGACGCCTTCGAGCGCAACGTCGAGCTGGAGTACCAGCGCAACAAGGAGCGCTACCAGTTCCTGCGCTGGGGCCAGACCGCGTTCAACGACTTCAAGGTCGTCCCGCCCGGCACCGGCATCGTCCACCAGGTCAACATCGAGCACCTGGCGCGCACCGTCATGGTCCGTGACGGCGTGGCCTACCCCGACACCTGCGTCGGCACCGACTCGCACACGACGATGGTCAACGGCCTGGG
>NZ_JBTCWL010000037.1:0-39083 GCF_054325275.1 Oryzihumus sp. | reverse complement strand
GGGGGGCCCCCCCCCCCCCCCCCCACCTCTGGTGGGCGTGGTCGGCCGTCAGGGACGGGTCCGGTGCTGGCCGGTCTCCTGCTCGGGCGGGAGCGGCTCCTCCTCGGGGCTGTCGGCCCCGTCGCCGTGCGGCGGGTAGCCGTTGTCCTGCGCGGGCAGGTCGGGATCGCGGTCCTCAGCGAGGCGCAGGTGCTCGTCGCGCAGGTCGCGGGCCTGCGCCACACCCTCGCCGCGGCGCTCGGCCTCGGCCGCGAGGCGGTCGGCCTGGGCGGCCCGCTCCGCGGCCTCGGCGCGCGCCTTGGCGGCGGCAGCCTCGGCCTCGGCGGCGCCGGCCTCGCGCTCACGGGCGAGCCGGTCGTGCTCGGCGGCCTGGTCGCGAAGGTGCGCGGCCTCCTCGCGTCGGGACTCCAGGCGGCGTGCAGCGGTGGCCCTCCGCAGAGCCACGAGCAGGGCGACGACGACCACGACAGCCAGGACGATGATGACGACGGTCTTCACGGTGACCTCCACGGGTGCGTCCGCGCGGTGCGGGCGCTGTTGGTCATCCAGTACCCCCATACCTGCCGGGTCACGCCCCCGACGCAGGCCGGGTATGCCGCGACGGGCGGGCGGCGCGGCATACCGATGGTGACCGGGCTTTGCCAACTCCTGACGCGCCCGTCGTTGAAACGGGGACAAAGGGTCCATACCGTTCCGAAAGGCGTGAAAGCGCTTTCGACGCAGGGCCCGTCCGGGGCCCGGGACAAGGGGACCCCATGTCAGGACGACGACCGGTGCGCACCCGGCTGCGCGCCGCGACGGTGGTGCTCGCCGTGGCCGCGAGCGCTCTCTCCCTCACCGCGGTCGGCACTGCGTCACCGGCCACGGCACAGCCGGCGGGCGGGACCTCGCACCCCCTCCCTTACGAGGACTCCCGCCTGCCGGTGCCGCGGCGCGTGGCCGACCTGCTCTCGCGGATGACGCTGGAGGAGAAGGTCGGGCAGATGACCCAGACCGAGCGCTACCAGGTGGCCGACGACACCTCGCCGATCACCACGTGGCACCTCGGCAGCATCCTGTCCGGCGGCGGGTCGACCCCCACCCCGAACACCCCGACCGCGTGGGCGGACATGGTCGACCGGTTCCAGCGCGCGGCGATCGCGACCCGGCTGCACATCCCGCTGCTCTACGGCATCGACTCGGTGCACGGCGACGGCAACATGCTCGGCGCGACGGTCTTCCCCCACAACATCGGGCTGGGCGCCACCCGGGACCCGGCGCTGGTCCGCGAGGTCGAGCACGTCACCGCCTCCGAGACCCGCTCGAGCGGACCGCAGTGGGCGTTCGCGCCGTGCCTGTGCGCAGTGCGGGACGACCGGTGGGGACGCACCTACGAGTCGTTCGGCGAGGACCCGCGTCTGGTCGAGCAGATGGAGACCGCGATCGACGGGCTGCAGGGCCCGCCGGGCCACCTCGCCGACCGGGACCGCGTGCTGGCCACGGTCAAGCACTACGCCGGTGACGGCGACACGCGCTACGGCACCGGCAGCGGGGACTACCCGATCGACCAGGGCATCGCCGTCACCGACCGGAAGTCGTTCTGGCGCAACGCCCTCCAGCAGTACGTCCCGGCCGTACGGCAGCACCACGCCGGCAGCGTCATGCCCTCCTACTCCAGCGTCGACTGGACCGAGGACAGCGTGGGCAACCCGGTCAAGATGCACGGCAACCGCGAGCTGCTGACCGGCCTGCTCAAGGGTGCGATGGGCTTCCACGGTGTCGTCATCAGCGACTGGGAGGGCATCCACCAGCTGCCCGGCGACTGGCCCACCCAGGTGCGCACCGGCGTCAACGCCGGCATCGACATGATGATGGAGCCCAACGCCTACCAGAGCTTCGAGACCACCCTGCTCGACGAGGTCCACGCCGGGCGGGTGCCGACGAGCCGCATCGACGACGCGGTCTCCCGGATCCTGACCGCCAAGTTCGAGCTCGGCCTGTTCGAGCACCCGTTCACCGACCGCACCGACCTGCCCGACATCGGCGGCCCGGCCCACCGCGCCGTGGCCCGGCGGGCGGTGGCCGAGTCGCAGGTGCTGCTCACGAACGACCACCGCACCCTGCCGGTGCGCCCCGGCGCCCACCTCTACGTCGCGGGCAGCAACGCCGACGACATCGGCAACCAGGCCGGCGGCTGGACCATGACCTGGCAGGGCGGCTCGGGCGCCACGATCCCGGGCACCACCATCCTGGACGGCCTGCGACAGGGCGCCGGCGCGGGCAACGTCACGTGGAGCCAGGACGCCTCGGCGCCGGTCGGTCCCGACGACGTGGGCGTGGTCGTGGTGGGGGAGACGCCGTACGCCGAGGGCTTCGGTGACGTCGGCGGGCCCCGCTGGGCCTACGACCCCGGCGACCACGGGGTGCCCCGACCGGTGAAGAACATGCAGCTCTCCGACGCCGACAAGGCCGCCGTCGACCGGGTCTGCTCCGCCGCGGCGTCGTGCGTCGTGGTCGTGGTGTCCGGCCGCCCGCTGGTGCTCGACCCGAAGCAGCTCGGCGAGGCCGACGCCGTCGTCGCCGCGTGGCTGCCCGGCAGCGAGGGCGAGGGCGTGGCCGACACCCTGCTCGGCCGGCGCCCCTTCACCGGGAAGCTCCCGGTCAGCTGGCCGCGCACGGTCACCCAGGAGCCGGTGAACGTCGGCGACCCGCACGACGACCCTCTCTTCCCGTTCGGCTTCGGCCTCGCCACCGCCCGGAGGACCTCATGAGCGCGTTCCGCCTCGCCGTTGCCGCCACGGCGGTCGCCGCCACCAGCCTGCTGGGCGTGCCCACCGCCCAGGCCGAGCTCGACCACCGCGGCGGCACCGGTCCCCGCGAGGCGCAGGTGTGGGTCACCACTCCCGATCGCGCCGAGCTGATGCACCAGCGGGCCCCGGTCGCCTTCACCGACGCCACACCGGACGGCGTCACCCTCGACGTCGACCCGAGTGCGCGGATGCAGCGGATGGACGGGTTCGGCGCCTCGATCACCGACTCCTCGGCCGCGGTGCTCACCGGCCTGGCGCCGGCCGGCCGTGAGGCCGCGATGCGCAGCCTGTTCGACCCCCGCAAGGGCATCGGCGTCAGCTTCCTGCGCCAGCCGGTCGGCTCCTCGGACTTCACCGCCGCCGCGGAGCACTGGACCTACGACGACGTGCCGGCCGGCCAGACCGACTTCGGGCTGCGGCACTTCTCGATCGCCCGTGACGAGCGCCAGGTGCTGCCGCTGCTGCGCCGGGCCCGGGCGCTCAACCCGCACCTGACCGTGATGGCGACCCCGTGGAGCCCGCCCGGGTGGATGAAGACCACGGGCAGCCTCGTGGGCGGGCGGCTCAAGGACGACCCGCGCTACTACCGGGCCTACGCGGCGTACCTCGTGCGCTTCGTCCGGGCGTATGCCGCGGCGGGCGTGCCGGTCGACTACCTGACGGTGCAGAACGAGCCGCAGAACCGCACCCCCAGCGGCTACCCCGGCACCGACATGGCGGTCCACCAGGAGGTCAAGGTCATCGAGGCCCTCGGCCCGATGCTGCGCCGGGCCAGCCCGCGGACGAAGATCCTGGCCTACGACCACAACTGGGCCACCCACCCCGACGACATCGCGCACACCCCGCCGGACGAGAGCCCCGAGACCGACTACCCCTACGAGGTGCTCGCGAGCCCGGCCGCCCGCTGGGTGGCCGGCACGGCATACCACTGCTACGCCGGTGACCCGAGCGCGATGGCGACGATGCACGAGGCGCACCCCGACAAGGGCGTGTGGTTCACCGAGTGCTCTGGCTCCCACGGCCTGACCGACCCGCCGGCGCAGGTCTTCCGGGACACGCTGACCTGGCACGCCCGGACCATCACGATCGGCGCGACCCGCAACTGGGCGAAGTCGGTGCTGACGTGGAACATCGCGCTCGACCCCGGCGGCGGGCCGCACCTGGGCGGCTGCGGCACCTGCTCGGGCCTGCTCACGGTGGCGCCGGGCGGGACGGTGACGACGAACGGGGAGTACTACACGATCGGTCACCTGAGCCGGTTCGTGCGGCCGGGGGCGGTGCGGGTCGGCAGCACCTCCTACGGCTCGACCGACTGGAACGGGCAGGTCATGGACGTCGCCTTCCGCAACCCGGACGGCTCGACCGCCCTGGTCGTGCACAACGAGAACGACGACCCGCGCACGTTCTCGGTGCGCGTCGGCGGGCGCAGCTTCTCCTACACCCTGCCCGGGGGAGCGCTGGCGACGTTCACCTGGCGCTGACTACAGCGCCGGAGCGAGCACCGGCCGCCACCACTCGGGTGGACCCGCGGCGGGGAAGTCGAGGGCGACGTCGCGGGTCAGGTCGGGCAGGACGTGGTAGCCCACGGACCCCGGCACGCTGACCAGGGCAAGCAACCGCCACAGCGTGCGGGCGTAGTCCTCGGCCGGCCCGGCCCCGTCCCACTCGTAGACGCCCCGGTAGCGGCCGTGGCCGTCGTGCGCCAGCCAGAGCTTGGTGGCGAACCCCGGGAAGCCGACGAACAGGGGCGTGGTCAGCTCGCTCGCGGGCCGCACGACGGCGTGGCCGTGTCCGCGCACGAGCCGCAGCCGGAACCCCACCACGAGCACGGTCGGCTGCGACGGCACCGGACGTTCGAGCCGGGTCTCCCGGTAGACCACTGCCGAGGTGCCGTCGCCGAAGTGCAGGCGCCGCCCGATGAGGTCGCGCGGCTGGTGGACCCGGCGCCGTGCGACCAAGCTGGCTCCCCGCGTGGTGCTGCGCCAGAGTGCGGCCGCAGCCGCCTCGACGGCCAGGGGTCCCTGAAGGGTCATGGCGGCGGTCAGTCGGGTCGGGCGAGGGCGGCCTCGTCGAACGTGGGCGGCGCGTCGATCGCGCCGCTGCGCTGCAGCGGCCACACGATCGCGAACGCCTTGCCGACGACGTCGGCCTCGGCGATGAAGGGCCCGCCCGGGTCGTTGAGGTGGCTGCGGCTGTCCGCCGAGTCGTCGCGGTTGTCGCCCATCACCCACAGGTGGTCGTCCGGCACTGTGACCGCGAAGTCCGTGGCGCTCGCACGGACGCCCGGCGGGAGGTAGGGCTCGAGCAGGCGCACACCGTTGACGTAGAGGACGCCGCCGCGGGCCTCCACCCGGTCACCGTCGAGGCCGATGACCCGCTTGACGAGGTTCTCCCCGCTCTCGTCCGGGGCGAGACCGGCGAGTTCCAGCCACTCCACCACCGGGGCCGAGGCGTCGCTCGGGTGCGGCAGCCAGCCCTTGCTGTCGCGGAAGACGACCACGTCGCCGCGATGGATGGCATCGGTCCGGACGGCCATCCTGTCGACCAGCACGCGGTCGCCGTCACAGGCGCTGCAGCCGTGCAGGGTGGGCTCCATCGACGACGTCGGGATGAAGAAGCCCTGCACCAGGAAGACGTGGGTGAGGACGAAGATGACCAGCAGCACCACCATCGACGCGACCAGTCGGCGCAGACCCCACGTGTCGCGCTGGTCACGGCTGTGGGGCTCGGGCTTGGACGCGTCGGCCAGCCCCTCCCTCTCGGGCGACTGCACAGCCACGGAACCACCATGCCACCAAACCCCTCGGCAAGACGAGGGTTGACCTCGACGTCCGCGTTCCTCCGGTGGGTTTGAGTCCCCGGCAGCAGGTGGCTATCGTCGTCGGTTCAGTGACCGGCCCCGGGGCGGGTCACTGGCAGGGGTACGGGGGGATGTCCTGTCCGCGACCCTTGGAAGTCGAGCCGATGCGAAGCATGATCCGCCAGGCCTGGGCGGTCGCCTACTTCGCCGTGGTGCTCATCCCCCTCGGCCTGGCCCTCGGCAGCGACCGCCCCGCAGGGGCCAACGCGGCCTACGAGGTCTCCCTGGCCACCGGTCTGGTGGCGCTCTCCCTCCTCGTCGTCACCTGGGTGCTGCCCAAGCGGGTGCGCGCCCTGTCCAACGGGCTGGGCATCGACGTGGTGATGAGGGTGCACCGGCTGGTGGGGATCACCACCCTCGGCTTCGTGCTGACCCACGTGGTCGCTGTCATGATGATCCGTCCGGGCAACCTGACCCTCCTCGACGTCCGGGTGGCTCCCGGCCGAGCCAGGGCCGCGTTCGTCGCCACGCTGGCGATGCTCCTGCTCGTGGTGCTGGCGCTGCTGCGCCGCTGGATCGGTCCCCGCTACGAGGCGTGGCGTGGCATGCACGTCGTGCTGGGCACGACCGTCCTGGTCGGCTCGAGCCTGCACGTGCTGCTGCTCAAGCACCTGGTGGTCACGCCGCTGTTCTCCAAGTGGTTCGCCTTCCTCGCGGCGGTGGTGCTGTTCGTCACGCTGCGCCGGTGGGTCTGGCGTCCCATGCGGGCCCTGCTCCACCCGTACCTCATCAGCGAGGTGCGGCGGGAGAGCCCCACCGTCTCCACCGTCGTGCTCGAGGCGTGGGGGCACCGCGGGCTGTCCCGGTTCCAGCCCGGGCAGTTCGCCTACGTGCGGTTCGGCGCGACGCCGTTCGGCTTCGAGGAGCACCCGTTAACCATCGCCTCCCCGCCGCGCCGCCGCGGCGAGCTGGAGTTCACGGTCAAGGACCTGGGCGACTTCTCCTCCTCGGTCGGTGACCTGGCGGTGGGGGACCGGGTGTGGGTCGACGGACCCCACGGCGCGTTCACCCCGGTCGAGCACGCCGACCGCGGGCTCGTCCTGATTGCCGCAGGCGTCGGGATCACGCCGATGATGAGCGTGCTGCGCCACCTCGCCAGCGTCGCCGACGAGCGCGAGCACTGGCTCTTCGTCGCTGCGCCGAGCGAGCAGGAGCTGCTCTTCCGCGAGGAGCTGGCTGCCATGACCCGGCGGATCCGGCTGCGCGTCGTCGAGGTCGTCGCCCGCCCGCAGGAGGGGTGGCGCGGCCCGACCGGGCGCATCGACGTGGACCTGCTCGACCGCTACCTGCCCGAGGACCACCACGACTTCGACTACTACCTGTGCGGTCCGCCCCAGATGGCCCGGGACGTGACCGACGCCCTGTGCGAGCTGGGGGTCGACTCCCGGCAGGTCCACGACGAGACCTTCGACACCGTCTGACCACCACGCCGCTCCCGAGTCGCCTCCGGAAAGGAACCCTGTGCGTTTCAACCCCACCAACTTCACCCACGTGTCCAGCGCCGTCTTCGGCGTCGCCGTGGTCGGCTACGCCGCCGTCCGCGTCGGCACGTATGTCGCGCCCCACCTGCCGCTGCAGGAGCAGTCCGGCGGGCCGTCGCACTCGGCGACCACCGCAGCGCCCCGCGACCTGCAGAGCGTGTCGCGCCAGACCACCCGGACGGCCCTGCCGTCGACCGCGCCCAGCGCCCTGCCGACCACGCAGGTCCCGACCCCGTCGGCGCCCGCCCCGCCGGCCTCCGCGACCCCGGGCACGACCGCGCCCACCCCGGGCACCGCGCCCACGAGCGCGGCCTCGCCGACGACCCCCTCGTCGTCCCCCACCTCGACGACCGCGTCGGGGACGACGTCCCCGAAGTCGACGTCGACGAGGACGCGCAAGCCCAAGCCCTCGCCGACCACGAGCACCTCCACCCCGAGTCCCACGACCACCGGCGGTGGCCTGTCGGTGCCGCTGCCGGGGGTGACGGTCACGGTCGGGCTGCCCTGACGCCCTTCCCCGGGAAGGCCTCGCCGCGGGCGAGCCGACGCAGCAGGTCCTCGACCGGCTCCGGCTCCCCGACGTGGTGTCCCTGGGCGTGGTCGATGCCCAGGCTCCGCACGATCTGAAGCACCTGCTCGTCCTCGACGTACTCGGCGACCGTCTCCTTGCCGAGCCCGTGGGCCAGGCCGACGATCGAGGCCAGGATCAGCCGGTCGGTGGGGTTCGAGGGTGCGTCGACCACGAAGTCCCCGTCGACCTTGATGAAGTCGAAGACCAGGTGCTTGAGGTACTTGAAGGACCCGAACCCGGCGCCGAAGTCGTCGAGGGCGAAGCGGAAGCCCATGGCCTGCACGTCCCGGCCGAACTGCACCGCCGAGTCGAGGTCGGCGACCGCGACCGTCTCGGTGATCTCGAGCACCAGGCACTGCGGGTCGAACGGCCGCTGGCTGAGGTGCCGTAGCAGGTCGTGGATGACCATCTGGTTGCCGACCGAGTGGCCGGAGAGGTTGACCTGGACCCGGAAGGTGGGGTCGATGTGCTGGGCGTCGCTGAGCACGTCCACCGCCCGGTCCAGGACCCACCGGTCGAGCTGCTGGATCAGCCCCGCGCGCTCGGCGGCGGGGATGAACTGGGCCGGGCTGACCGGCTGCCCGTCCTCGTCGAGCATGCGCACGAGCAGCTCCGCACCGCTGACCCGGCCGCTGCGCAGGTCGAGGATCGGCTGCGCGTAGAGCACGAAGCGGTCGGTCTCGAGCGCCTCGGAGAGCCGGTCGACCCAGGCGAGCCGACCGGCGGTGCCGGGGTGCTCGGCGTCCACACCTCCGAAGACGGAGAAGCCGTCGCGCCCCTCCTCCTTGGCGTCGTACATCGCCATGTCGGCGGCGCTGAGCAGCTCGCTGGAGGAGGTGCCGGCGTCGGTGACCAGGACGACGCCGATGCTCGTGGTCACGCGCCGCTCGCGGCCGCCGGAGCGCACCCGCACCTGGTCCCGCACGAGCCGCACGAGGTCGCGGGCCAGCGCCGTGGCGCCTTCCCGGTCCGCGTCCGGCAGCAGCAGGGCGAACTCGTCGCCGCCGAGCCGGGCGACCAGGTCGTTGCCGCCGGCCCGCGCCCGCAGGGCGGCACCGGCGGCCATGATGAGCTGGTCGCCGGCGAGGTGCCCGAGGGTGTCGTTGATCTGCTTGAAGTGGTCGAGGTCGAGCACCATGAGCGCTCCGGCTGGTCCGGTCCGGCGGCAGCGCTCCATGTGTGCGGTCAGCGCGGCGTCGAACTGCCGGCGGTTGGCCAACCCGGTCAGCGGGTCGTGGTCGGCGAGGTAGCTCAGCTGCTCCTCGTAGCGATGCCGCTCGGAGATGTCGACGATGTTGAACAGCACCGACTCGGCCACCCCATCCGGTCCGCGCAGGACGACGCCACCGATGGCGACCCGCACGAGCTGCCCGTCGGGGCGGGGGAGGTACATCTCCAGCTCGAGCCGCCCCGTGGGGCTGTCGAGCAGCACCTGGATGACCCCCTGCGGGGCGTCCGAGTCCGGGGGGCGGAACGTCTCCAGTGGACGCCCGACCATGTCCTCGCGCGGCGTGCCCAGCATCTGGCACAGGGCCGGGTTGACCTGCTGGACGATGCCGTCGAGGCCCACGAGCGCGACGCCGTAGGGCGCCTCGTCGAAGATCCGCTGGAACAGCTGCCGGGCCCGGCGCTCGGACTCCTCGCGGGCGCGCTCCTCGGTGACGTCCCAGGCGACCACGAGGGCCTCGGGCTCGTCGTCACGCGGGGGCAGCGGGGTCCCGACGATCTGCAGCACCCGGCCGGTGTGAGTGGCCAGGACCTCGACCTGGCCCTCCCGACCGCCCAGGGCTCCGCGCAGGACCGGTTCGATCCGGGCGACGTTCTCGGGTGAGGCGATGTCGGCCAGGGTCAGCCCCTGCGCGTTGGCCACGCCCTGGCGCTGCAGCCCGAGCCCGGTGGCGAGCCGGAACCGCAGGTCCGGCCCGATGACCATCACCGCGGTGTCGGGCAGGTGGTCGAGCAGGGCGCGCCACCGCTGCTCGGACTCGCGCAGGGCGCGCAGCGCCTGCTGCTCGACGGTCACGTCGACCGCGACCCCCATCCAGCCCACCAGGGTGCCGGACGCGTCATACATCCCGGTGATGGTGAGTCGCACCGTGGAGCGGTGCCCGTCCCGGCTGACGTAGGTCCACTCGCGGGTGTCGCGGCCCTCCCGCTTGGCCCGGTGGACCACGACCTCGGCCCGGTCGACGCCCTCCTCGAGGGCGATCCGGTCCAGCTCGGCCTGGTCGTGCCACACCTCGGGGGTGCGCAGGCCCACGACCTCCTCGGCCTTCCAGCCGAGCATGCGCTCCGCGCCTTCGTTGAAGAACGTGATCCGGCCCTCGAGATCGCTGGCGACGATGGCGTGCTCGGTGGCGGCGCGCAGCACGCCGTCGAGGTGGCTGGACACCCGCTCCTGTCTGCTTCGCTCCTCGTCGAGGCGGTTGACGACCCGCTGGATCACCGGGCAGATGAGGAACACGATGAGCGTCCACACGACGGCCCGGCGCCAGTCGCTGACCGGGTAGCGGGGGCTGCCGATGAGCGCCATCGGCACCACCAGCACGGCGATCGTGGCCGCGCCGGCCAGGACCAGCTGCCGGCGGGTGCCGTAGAGGGCGATCCACAGGGTCGGCAGGGCCAGCAGGGGCACGGTGGGGGTCGCGGAGGCGGTGGCGTCGCGCAGCGCAGCGATGACGAGGAAGAACGCCAGCGGGGGGACGCCGTCTCGCCAGCTCGGCTCCGTGCGCAGGGCGACCCGGACCCCGTAGGCGACGTTCGCCGCCAGCAGCCCCAGCACCACTGCCAGGTGCGGCCCGTCGAGGGAGTGCAGCGGGGCGGCCAGCGCAGCGACCCCGACGGTCCCGACGATGACGAACGGGATCATGGCGGTCGGGGGCGGGCGGCGCACGTCCCCGAGTATCGACCCTGACGGGGCGGTGCGTGAGTGGTTTGGCCCCGTATGCCGTGACTCGCCTGTCGACGACCCCGTCAGCTTCCGGGCGGGCACGAGAGGGGGCAGGTCCCCGTGGGACCCGCCCCCTCTCGTGCGAGGCCGACGTGCCGCTGACGCCCGTTCGCGCCGACCTGCCGGCCGCTCCTGCGTCAGCGTCCGGAGCGGTGGTGGTCGCCGTGCCGCGACCCGTGGTGCCCGCGGCGGTCGCGGTGGTCACCGTCGTGACGGTCCCGGCTGTCGTGCGCCGAGGACCAGCTCTTGTCGTTGTGCCAGGCCGCGGAGTGGGCCTGGCCATCCCGCTTCCAGGACGTGTTCGAGGCGTCGGTCTTGTCGCCGGCGCACCGCTTCGGGTCGGCCGTGCGGTCCTTCTTCACGACCCCTGCGACCGGTCGGGCTTCGGTGGAGTCCTTGCTGTCCTGGCTGTCCGCCGGGTCCTTGGCCTCGGTCGAGTCGTCGTCGCCCTTCTGTTCGTCGCGGCTGTCCTTCGGGTCCTTCGCGGCTGCCGCGGCGGCGTCCGCGGCCTTCACGGCCTTGATGTCGGACATGACCTTGGTCAGGGCGGCCTGTGCCGCCACGTCGTCGCCGGCGCGCATGGCGCTCACCAGCGCGACGATGTCGGTGCGCAGCTGCTGGCGCGCTGCGATCTGGTCCGCGGTGAGGGTGCGGTAGTGCTGGTCGACGTGGCTGCCGACCTCGTGGGTGGCGACTGACTGCCCGAAGCTGGTCGTGCGCTCGGGTGCCATCGGCCCGGCCATCGCAGATCCAGCACTGCCGATCGCGAAGCTCAGGGCGAGGGCGCCAGAGGCCAGGACGGTGCGGGTGGAGACCTTGCGCGAAGTGTTCATGAGTCCTTCCCATCGTCGTGTTCGGACTGCTCCCGGCTCCCCACCCAACCTAGGGAGGCCCGGGAAAGGCGCAGGCGATGGGACGTTCAGGCCTGTGTCAAGGAATGGTCAACGTCAGCCTGCGCGCCGGGGTGCAGCCACCTAGGATGAGATGCCCTGACGCCGTTCCCGCGGCGCCTTGGTGCGATGAGGGGGCCGCGCGATGAAGGTCGTCCACACCCGTCCCGGCGCGCGATGACCCAGCCGGGCCGATCTGCCGCGGGGGAGGCCGTGCTCGAGCGGCAGATGATCCAGCAGCTCTGGGAGCGCAGCAGGGAACGGCTGCTCGCCCAGGTCGACCGGCTCGAGGGGGCGCTGCACGCCGTCGTCGAGCGCAACCTCGACGCGGAGGCGCAGCGGGCCGCCGAGCGCACCGCGCACCAGATCGCCGGGGCAGCCGGCACCTTCGGATTCCCCCGGGCCACCGAGATCGCACGCGAGTTCGAGCGGATGTTCGCCGGTCCGGCGGAGGAGCTCCCGTCGCGGGCCCTCACAGCGGCCCGGCACCTGGCCAACCTGCGCCGCGAGCTGGAGGAGCCGGCCAGCTCACCCGGCCCGACGGCGCCCACGCGGGCGTCGGGCCGGCTGCTCGTGGCGCACGGCGACCCGGCGCAGGCACGGGCGATCGCCCGGGAGGCGGAGGGCCGTGGGCTGCGCTGCCGGGTGGCCACCGACGTGACGTCGGCGCGGAACGCCGTTCGCCAGGGGCGCCTCGACGTCGTCCTCGTCGACGCCGAGGTCACCGGCGAGGACGCGCTCGGCCTGCTCGCGGACGTCGCGTCCCTGCTGCCCGAGGCCGGGGCGCTCGTGCTGGCTCCCGAGCCGCAGTCCCCGGACGCCGAGGAGGTCCGGGCGGCCGGAGCGGGTGGCCTGGTCGCCCGCTCGCTGCCACCGGCGCAGGTGGTCGACGTCGTCGTCGACACGGTGCGACGGCAGCAGCTGTCCCGTCACCGTGTCCTGGCCGTGGACGACGACCCGGTGATCCTGGACGTCCTGACCCACCTGTTCGACCACGCCGGGCTCCCGGTGACGACCGTCGGCGACCCCCTGCAGTTCTGGGAGGCCATCGAGGAGACCGCCCCCGACCTGGTGCTGCTCGACCTGGACATGCCGTCCGTGACCGGGTTCGAGCTGTGCCGCCTGCTGCGGGCCGACCCGCGGTTCGAGTCCACCCCGGTCATCGTGCTGACGAGCAGCCACCAGCAGGCTGCCGTCGAGGAGGTGTTCGCCGCCGGCGCCGACGACTACGTCACCAAGCCGGTCGACCCCGCCGAGCTGCTCGCCCGCGTCTCCGGTCGGCTTGAGCGGCTGCGGCAGCAGCGCCTCCTGGCCGAGACAGACCCGTTGACCGGGCTCGCCAACCGGCGCACGTTCATCCGCGAGCTGGCCCGGCTGCGCACCGACGCGGTCCGCTCCGGGGAGCCCCTGTCGGTCGTCCTGCTCGACCTCGACGACTTCGAGGAGATCAACCAGCGCCACGGGCACACCGTCGGGGACGAGGTGCTCGAGCGGCTGGCCGCCCTGCTGCGCCGCAGCTTCCGGGCGGACGACCTCATCGCCCGCTGGGGCGGTCAGGTGATCGCCGTGGCCCTCTACGGCCTCAGCCGTGAGGACGCGGCCGGACGCGTCCTGCGGACCCTGGAGCGCTGCCGGGCCAACCCGTTCACCGGCACGGACGGGCGGTCGGTTCCCGTCACCTTCAGCGCGGGGGTGGCGCAGTTCGGCCCGGACGGCGAGGACCTGGCCAGCGTCTACCGCAGCGCCGAGGCGGCGCTGCGCGACGCCCAGGCCCGCGGACGCGACCGCGTCGTCCCCTGACCCGGACCCGGTATGCCGTGTGGCCGGGCCGGCCACCCGGCACACCGGGGTGGGTCAGTCGGTGTGGTTGGCCAGGGCGACCAGCACGCCGGCGGTGGCGAAGTACTTGTTGGAGCCGAGGTCGCGCACCGTCTTGATGCCGAACGCCTCCTCGAGCTTCTTGGCGTCGGCCTCGGTCACCCCGGCCAGCGCGGACACGGGGGCGGCGAGGATGTCCGCGAGGGACTTGTCCTCCCACGCCTTGTCGAGCGCCTTCGACAGTCCTACGGAAACAGCCATGTCGGTCCTCCGGTCCCACGGTGCCTGCGGTGTCGGGACCACGCTCGTTGACCGCGCCGGGTGGGACCACCTGCGGCTGAACTACGTCGTCGGAGGCCGCTCGGGGCCGGGTGGCGATCACCTAGGGTGGGCCCATGCCGCTGGACTACCCGATCGCCGAACGGACGCTGGCCAACGGCCTGCGCGTCATCGTCAGCGAGGACCACACCGTCCCCAACGTCACGGTCAACCTCTGGGTCAACGTGGGCTCCCGCCACGAGGTCGAGGGCCGCACCGGGTTCGCCCACCTCTTCGAGCACCTGATGTTCCAGGGCTCGCGCAACGTCGCCAGCGGTGAGCACTTCAGCCGGCTGATGGCCGAGGGTGGGCGGCTCAACGCCACGACGTGGTTCGACCGGACCAACTACTTCGAGACCGTGCCCAAGGGGGCCTACGAGCTGGCGCTGTGGATGGAGGCCGACCGGCACGGGCACCTGCTCGACGCGGTCAACCAGGCCAACCTCGACAACCAGCGCGACGTGGTCAAGGAGGAGAAGCGCCAGCGCTACGACAACGTGCCCTACGGCAACGCGCTGATCGACATCTACGCGGCGGTGTTCCCCAAGGGCCACCCCTACCACCACGCCACGATCGGGTCGATGGACGACCTCGACGCTGCCAGCCTGGAGGACGTGCACGCCTTCTTCCGGCGCTACTACGGCCCCAACAACACCGTGCTCACGCTGGTCGGAGACCTCACCGCCGAGGAGGGGTTCGCCGCCGCCGAGCGCTACTTCGGTGACCTGCCGGCGAGCGCCGAGCCGCCGCGCGGCCCGGTCGACGCGCTGGAGCCGCTGACCGAGCCGGTCCGCGACGAGCACGTCGAGGCCGTGCCCAGCGACCGCCTGCACGTCGCCTTCCGGCTGCCCGTGGACGACACCCCCGAGTTCTTCGCCGCCTCGCTGGCCATGGACGTGCTCGGCGGGTTGGCCACGTCCCGGCTGCACCAGCGCCTGGTGCGCCGCGAGCAGGTCGCCCACGCCGTCTGGGCCCACGCGATGGGCTTCGTCGACGGCGTCTCCCTGGGGTTCATCGGTCTCGACGTCGTCGAGGGCCACGAGCCCGACGACGTCGAGCAGGCCGTCTGCGAGGAGCTGGCCCGGCTCGGTGAGCAGGGCCCGACGCCGGTCGAGATGGAGTCCGCCCTGGCCCAGGCCGAACGGGCGTGGCTCTCGGCGCTCGCCAGCCAGGAGGAGCGGGCCGACCACATCAGCCACCGGGCGATGCTCCAGGGCTCCCCGGGCTACATCAACACCTTCCTCGACCGCCTCGGCGAGGTGACCCCCGAGCAGGTGCAGCAGGTCGCGGCGACGTGGCTGCGCCCCGAGTCCCGCGTCGTCGTCGCCTACCTCAAGCAGGACCGCGAAGGAGCCGCCGCATGACCTCCGTGACCGACCGACCGGCCGTCACGCCGCCCCAGCCCTGGGCTTTCCCCGAGGCCTCGCGCAGCGCCCTGGACAACGGCCTGAACCTGGTCACCTACGACGTGCCGGGGCAGTACGTCATCTCGCTGCGTCTGGCGGTCCCCCTGCCGCTGTCGCTGGAGCCGCGCGGCAAGGAGGGCCTGGCGACGATCCTGTCGCGCACGCTCGACGAGGGCACCGAGCAGCACTCGGCCGAGGAGTTCGCCGAGCTGCTCGAGCGCAAGGGCATCGCCCTCGGCGCCGGCACCGGCGAGGCGGGGCTGACCGTCGAGCTGGAGGTGTCCAAGCGGCACCTGTCCGATGCGCTGGACCTGCTCAGCCAGGCCGTCCGCGAGCCGGTGTTCCCCGAGGCTGAGGTCACCCGGCACGTGCGCACCCGGCTGGCCGAGATCGACCAGGAGCACGCCAACCCCACCCAGCGGGCGGCGCTGGAGCTGGTCCGCACCTATTTCGCGCCGGGAGAGCGGGCCGCGCTGCCCAGCGCAGGCACCCGCGAGACCGTCTCGGGCATCACGCGCGAGGACCTCGTCGCCTTCCACGCCGCGCACGTGGCGCCCGGCGGTAGCACCCTCGTGGTCACCGGCGACCTCAGCGGCCTCGACGTGGCCGCGGAGGTGGCGGCCACCCTGGGCAGCTGGTCCGGGCAGGCCGCGGTCACCGAGCCGGTGGCCTCGGCCCGCGCTGCGGACGCCGGCCGCATCGTGTTCGTCGACAGGCCGGGGGCGGTGCAGTCCGAGATCACCATCGCCTGCGCCGGCCCGGACCGCCGCGAGGAAGGCGGGTGGGCGCCGTTCCCGGTGCTCAGCTTCGTCATCGGTGGCTCGCCCAACGCCCGCATCGACGCGGTGCTGCGGGAGGAGAAGGGCTTCACCTACGGCATCCGCAGCGGCTTCCGCCCGCGGCGCAAGGGCGGGCTGTTCCTCACCGGCGGGTCGGTGCGCGCCGACTCCACGGTGGAGGCGCTGGACCTGCTGCTGGGCATCCTCGACGGCGGCCGGGACGGCTTCACCGAGGAGGAGGCCCGGGCCGGCGTCGACTTCATCGGCAAGACCGCACCGGGTCGCTACGCCACCGCCGACGCCGTGGCCGACGAGGCCGCCACCATGGCCCTCGAGGGGCTGACCACCGACTTCACCACGGCCAACCTGCTCGACCTGGCCACGGTGGACGCGGCGCGGATCAGCGAGGCCTACCGCCGCCACGTGCAGCCGGGGCAGTGGACCGTCGTCGTGGTCGGCGACGCCGGACGCTACGCCGAGGGTGTGCGCGCGCTGGGCCGTGGCGAGGTGAGCGTCGTCCCCAACTGAGACGACCACACGGCATGCACGGCAACGGCCCGGCCACCCCGCAAGGGTGACCGGGCCGCGTGCGTCACGGGATTCAGGCGGTGGCGGCGAGCAGCACGTCCTCGAGCACCTGCAGGCCCTCGAGCAGCAGCTCCTCGCTGATCACCAGCGGCGGGAGCAGCCGGATGATGTTGCCGAACGTGCCGCAGGTCAGGATGACCACGCCCTGCTCGTGGCACGCCTTGGCGACCCGGGCGGTCAGCTCCGCGTCCGGCTCGGTGGTGCCCGGCTTGACGAGCTCCACGGCCAGCATCGCCCCGCGGCCGCGGACGTCGCCGATGGCCGGCACCTTGTCCGCGATGGTGCGCAGCCGCTCGGTGGCCACGGCCTCGATCCGCTTGGCCGCGCCGATCAGGTCCTCGGCACGCATCGTCTCGATGGCGCCGAGCGCGCCGGCACAGGCCACCGGGTTGCCGCCGTAGGTGCCGCCGAGCCCGCCGCCGTGGACGCTGTCCATCAGCTCTGCACGGCCGGTCACGGCGGCCAGCGGCAGGCCGCCGGCGATGCCCTTGGCGGTGGTGACCAGGTCGGGCACGACCCCCTCGTGGTCGCTGGCGAACCAGGCGCCGGTGCGCGCGAAACCGGTCTGCACCTCATCACAGATGAAGACGATCCCGTTGTCGTTGCACCACTTCTGCAGCGCCGGCAGGAAGCCCGGGGCCGGGACGATGAAGCCACCCTCGCCCTGAACCGGCTCGATGACGAGCGCGGCGATCTGGTCGGCGCCGACCTGCTTCTCGGCGGCGAGGATGGCCCGGGCGGCGGCCTGCTCGCCGGTCATGCCCTCGGGGTCGCGGAACGGGTAGGACGTCGGCACGCGGTAGATGTCGGAGGCGAACGGACCGAAGCCCTTCTTGTAGGGCATCGCCTTGGCGGTCAGCGCCATCGTCAGGTTCGTGCGCCCGTGGTAGGCGTGGTCGACCGCGACGACGGCATTGCGCCCGGTGGCGTAGCGGGCCACCTTCACGGCGTTCTCCACGGCCTCGGCGCCGGAGTTGAACAGCGCCGACTTCTTGGCGTGGTCGCCCGGGGTCAGCTCGGCCAGGGCCTCGCAGACGGCGACGTACTCCTCGTAGGGGCTGATCATGAAGCAGGTGTGGGTGAAGTCGGCGACCTGCTGCGTGACGCGCTCGACCACGCGCGGCGCGGCGTTGCCGACGCTGGTCACGGCGATGCCGGACCCGAGGTCGATGAGCAGGTTGCCGTCGACGTCCTCAATGACCCCGCCGCCGGCGCGCCGGACGTAGACCGGCAGGGTCGAGCTGACGCCGGCGGAGACGACCGCGGACCGGCGCGCCGCCAGCTCCTGGGACTTGGGCCCCGGCAGCGCGGTGCGCAGCTCGCGACGCTGGGGCAGGGTGCTGGTGGTGTCGGACACGGGGGCTCCTGAGGTGCGGGGGATGCTGCTGCCCCCATACTCGCCCATCAGCCCCCGAGCGCGGTATGCCGGGCCACGGCGGCCGTGGCGCGGCATGCCCGCCGCAGTCCCCACCTCGCGGGCCCGGCGTGGTGGGGGAGTCAGGCGAGGCGGCGCAGCACCTCGTCGTGCAGGAGCCCGTTGGTGGCGACGGCGTTGCCGCCCCAGGGGCCGTCCTGCCCGTCGAGGGAGGTGAACCGGCCGCCGGCCTCGGTGACGATGGGCACCAGGGCGGCCATGTCGTGCACGGCGAGCTCGGGCTCGGCGGCGATGTCGACCGCGCCCTCGGCCACGAGCATGTAGGACCAGAAGTCGCCGTATGCGCGGGTGCGCCAGCACTGGTCGGTCAGGTCGAGGAACTGCTCGCGCCGGCCGATCTCGCGCCAGCCGGTGAGGCTGGAGTAGGACAGGGACGCGTGGGCGAGGTCGCCGACCCGGGAGACGTGGACCCGCCGGGCCGAGGACAGGCTGCGCCCGGTCCAGGCGCCGGAGCCGGTTGCGGCCCACCAGCGGCGGTTCAGCGCCGGGGCGGAGACGAGGCCCAGCACCGGCTGGCCCTCGTCGACCAGGGAGATGAGGGTGGCCCAGACGGGCACCCCCCGGACGAAGTTCTTGGTGCCGTCGATCGGGTCGATGACCCAGCGGCGGGGCCCGTGCCCGGTCGTCTCGAACTCCTCGCCCTCCACGGCGTCGCGGGGGCGGGTGCGCTTGAGCTGGTGGCGCACCATCTCCTCGGCGGCCCGGTCTGCGTCGGTCACGGGCGTGAGGTCCGGCTTGGACTCGACGACGAGGTCCTCCGCCCGGAAGCGCTCCATGGTCACCCGCTCGACGGCATCGGCAAGCACGTGCGCGAGGCGCAGGTCGTCGTCATAGGTCGGCACGCGGTCACGCTAGCGTCCGGGGACGCCGGCGGCGCGTCAGGCGCCCCGGGAGCCGGCGGTGACCCGGGCCCGCGCGCCGTTCGTGGTGACCGGCAACCGGGGTCTGCTGCCCGGCGTCCTCGCGTAACCTCGTCACCAGGACGCAGGCAGGGCCCAGGCCGAAGGGGTGAGCGTCATGTTCGACACGGTCCTCGGACTACCCGTCCACTCGCTCGTGGTGCACGCGGTCGTGGTGCTGCTGCCGTTGATGGCTCTGGTGACGATGGTCGTGGCGTTCGTCCCGCGCTGGCGGGCGCGCGTGGCGTGGCTGGTGGCCGCCGCCGACTTCGCCATGGTGCTCGTGACGCTGGTGGCCCGGCAGAGCGGTGAGGCGCTGCAGCGCCGGCTCGGCGGGCAGATCGCGGCCGAGCACGCCGCCATCGGCAAGGACCTCATCTGGTTCGCGCTGGGACTGTTCGCCGCCTCGGTCGTCGTGGCGCTCACCCGCGACGCCCGCGGGGGGTCCTCGCGTCTGGCCGCGGTGCTGACGTTCGTGGCGGCGGCGCTGGTGACGTGGTGGACGATCCGCGTCGGGCACACCGGTGCCGACGCCGTGTGGAAGGGCATCATCGCCAGCACCAACCGCTGACGCCGAGGGTGGTTACGCCCGTGCGGTGGTGTCCTGCTCGCCGGACTCGGAGCCGCTGCGGGCGCGCAGCAGCCGGCGCAGCGACTCCAGGCGGGAGGGCCCTGCCGGGCCGGCCTTGCCCTGGGCCACCCACTCGTCGAGGGCGCACTCCTCCTCGTCGTGGGTGCAGCCGCGCGGGCACTGGTCGGTGCCCGGCTCGAGGTCGGGGAAGTGGTGGATGATCCGCGTGAGGTCGACGTGCGCCAGCCCGAACGAGCGCACGCCGGGGGTGTCGACCACCCAGCCCTCGCCGGAGGGCAGGGCGAGGGCCACCGCTGAGGTCGAGGTGTGCCGGCCCCGGCCGGTCACCACGTTGACGACGCCCGTCGCGCGGTCGGTGCCCGGCACGAGGGCGTTGACCAGGGTCGACTTGCCCACGCCGGAGTGCCCGACGAACACGCTCACCCGCCCGGTGAGCTTCTCCCGCAACGGTTCCAGGCCCCCCAGCTGGCCCGTCTCGGGGTCCTGCGACGTCACGACGTAGGGCACCGCCAGCGGGGCGTAGTTGGCGAGGAAGTCCGCCGGGTCGGCCAGGTCGGCCTTGGTCAGCACCAGCAGCGGGTCCAGGCCGGCGGCATACGCCGCGACGAGGCACCGGTCGATCAGGCGTGGGCGCGGCTCGGGGTTGACCAGCGCGGAGACGACGACCAGCTGGTCGGCGTTGGCGACGATGACCCGCTCCACCGGGTCGCTGTCGTCCGCGGTGCGCCGCAGCACCGACGTGCGCTCCTCCACGCGCACGATCCGCGCGAGGGCGTCGGGGGAGCCGGAGGTGTCGCCGACCAGGCCCACGCGGTCACCGACGACGATGCCCTTGCGCCCGAGCTCGCGCGCCTTCATCGCGGTCACCGTGTGCTCCTCGACCAGCACGGTGTAACGGCCCCGGTCGACGCCCAGCACGAACCCGGGCACGGCGTCGGCATGGGCCGGACGGTCCTTCGAGCGCGGACGCGAGCCCCGGCGGTTGGGCCGGATCCGGACGTGGCTCTCGTCGTAGTCCCCGGCCGAGATGCGCCGGGAGCGTGGGCTCACGCGCCACCCGTCATGGAGGGCTGGGCCGAGGCGTCGATCGCCGCGGGGGTCACCTCGAGGCCGATCATCCGAGACCAGCGGTCGGTGAAGCCGGGCAGCGTCTTGTCTGTGGTGGCGACGTTCTCGATGACGACGCCGGGCACCCGCAGCCCGAGGACCGCGGCGGCCATGGCCATCCGGTGGTCGTCGTAGGTGCGGAACAGCCCGCCGCGCATCGGCTGCGGCACGATGCGCAGGCCGTCCTCGGTCTCGGTGACCGAGCCGCCGAGCGCATTGATCTCCGTGGCCAGGGCAGCCAGGCGGTCGGTCTCGTGGCCGCGCAGGTGGGCGATGCCGCGCAGCCACGACGGGGAGTCGGCCAGGGCAGCCACCGCCGCGACGACCGGCGCGAGCTCGCCGGCGTCGTGCAGGTCGACGTCGAGCCCGTTGACCGTGCCCGGGCCGGTGACGGTGAGCCCGCTGCGGTCCAGCGTCACGTCGGCGCCCATGGCGTCGAAGATGTCGCGCAGCGCGTCGCCGGCCTGGGTGGTGTGCTGCGGCCAGCCCGGGACGTGCACGGTGCCCCCGGTGACCACGGCGGCCGCGAGGAACGGCCCGGCGTTGGACAGGTCCGGCTCGACCTGGACCTCGAGGGAGTTGATCTCCGATGGCTCGACCCGCCACGTGTCGGGGTCGTTGTCGTCCACCACCACGCCGGCGTCGCGCAGCACCTCGACGGTCATCCGGATGTGCGGCTCGCTCGGCACCGGCTTGCCGTCGTGGTGGACGGTCACGCCCTGCTCGTAGCGCGCGCCGGCCAGCAGCAGCGCCGAGACGAACTGCGAGCTCTCGGAGGCGTCCAGCGTCACCGAGCCACCCGGCATACGGCCGGTGCCGTTGACGGTGAAGGGGAGCCGGCCACGGCCGTCGTCCTCGATCGTGGCCCCGAGGGTGCGCAGGGCGTCGATGACCGGGGCCATCGGCCGCTCCCGGGCGCGGGAGTCGCCGTCGAGGGCCACCGGTCCGGCGGCGAGGGCGGCCACCGGCGGCAGGAACCGCATGACGGTCCCGGCCAGGCCGCAGTCCACGGTCGTCCCACCGGTCAGGGTGGCCGGGGTGACGATCCAGTCCGCCGACTCGGCGTCGTCGCCGGGGAAGTCCTCGACCGTCGCGCCGAGCGAGCGCAGCGCCGCGGCCATCAGCAGGGTGTCGCGCGAGCGCAGCGGGCGGCGCAGCCGCGAGGTGCCGTTGGCCAGTGCGGCGAGGACGAGGAAGCGGTTGGTGAGCGACTTGCTGCCCGGGAGGGCGACGGTCGCGTTGACCGGTCCGGTGACGTGCAGGGAGGGCCAGTCAGCGGGCCGATGGGCGGGGTCGTTCACGGTCTTCCTTCGAGGGGTGGGGTCAGGTCAGGGCGCCGTGGGCCCGGCTCGCGGCGAGCCTGGCCTCCCGACGCGCGGAACGAGCCGCATGGCGGGCCTCACGCCGGCCGAGCGCGGTCGCCCGCGCGGCGTCCTTCGCGGCGCGCCGGGCACGCCAGGACAGGCCGGGCTTGCCGGCGGTGTCGACCACGGCGAGCAGGAGCCCGCCGAGCAGGCCGACGTTCTTGACGAAGTGGGTGCGCTGCTGGGCCCGGGCCGCCGGGTCCTCGACGGCCCAGAATGCGTGGCCCGCATACGTGGTCGGCACCAGGCTCCCTGCGAGGACCAGGGCCGCCAGCCGTGGGACCCGGCCCAGTGCGAGCAGGCTCCCGGCGGCCACCTGGGCGGCGCCGTTGGCCCGCACCATCAGCTCAGGGTCGTTGGGCAGGCCCAGCGGCTGCGCGATGGCGTTGACCACCGGCGCGGCCTTCTCGGCCTTGGCCGCGGGGTGGCGCAGGGCGTCGAGGCCACCCTGGATGAACATGGCCGCGAGCATGGGGCGTGCGATCCGGCGAACCACGGTCATCGTCTCTCCTCGTGCTGGTGGCTGAGTCCGTCCGGGTCCACCGTAGTTGCTCGCGGACGCCGCTGCGCTCCTAGGCTGGGCATCATGTGCGGCAGATACGCGGCGAGCGCGCGACCGGAGGACCTCGTCGAGGAGTTCGAGGTCGAGGAGGACCGCACCGCCGAGCCCGCGCGCAGCGTGCTGGCCCGCCCCCAGGAGCCGCCGCCGCGTACGCCGGACTACAACATGGCGCCGACCAAGCAGGCACCCGTCGTGCTCACCCGGGTGCCGCGCCAGGGCACGGACGAGACGTATGTCGAGCCGCCGGCTCCCGTCCGTCAGCTGCGGCTGCTCACGTGGGGGCTGGTGCCCAGCTGGGCCAAGGACGTCAAGGTCGGGCAGCGGATGGCCAACGCCCGCGCGGAGAGCGTGCTGGAGAAGCCCTCCTACGCCCGCGCGGCGAAGGCGCGGCGCTGCCTGGTCCCGGCAGAGGGCTACTACGAGTGGCAGGTCAGCCCGACCGCGACCGACGCCAAGGGCAAGCCTCGCAAGCAGCCGTTCTTCATCCACCGCGCCGACGGGCAGCCGCTGGCGATCGCCGGGCTCTACGAGTTCTGGCGGGACAAGGCGGTCGCCGACCCCGACGACCCGGATGCCTGGCTCACCACGTTCACCGTGATCACCACCGACGCCGACCCGGGCCTGGACCGCATCCACGACCGGCAGCCCCTCATCCTCGAGCGCGAGGACTGGGGCCGCTGGCTGGACCCCACGCTGACCGACGAGGACACGGTCCGCGAGCTGCTGGCCTTCCACCAGCCCGGCCGCCTCGACGCCTACCCGATCAGCACCGCGGTCAACGCCACGCGCAACAACGGCCCGGACCTGCTGCGTCCGGTCGGCCGGGAGCAGCTCGTCGGCGTCGTCGACCCGGTCACCGGAGAGGTCATCGGCGGATGACGGGGGCCCGCGCGAGCGTCCGGGAGGTCGAGACCCCGGTCGGCCCGGCGCGCGTCCACCTCACCCGAGCACCGCACGCCCGGGGCTCGCTGGTCCTGGGCCACGGCGCCGGCGGCGGGGTCGAGGCGCCGGACCTGCTCGCCCTCACCACGCTCGCCGACGAAGGCTGGGCCGTGGCCCTCGTCGAGCAGCCCTGGCGGGTCGCCGGCCGCCGCGTCGCCGCGCCACCCGGGCAGCTGGACCAGGCGTGGCTGGCGGTGCTGGCAGCGCTCACCCGGGGCCGGGGTGCGCTGCCGCACCCGCTGGTGGTCGGCGGCCGCAGCGCCGGCGCCCGCGTCGCGTGCCGCACAGCCGCATCGGTCGGAGCGGGCGCCGTGCTCGCCCTGGCCTTCCCGCTGCACCCGCCGGGCCGGCCGGAGAAGTCCAGGGCCCACGAGGCGCTTGAGGTGACCGGCGCGGGGACGCCGCTGCTCGTCATACAGGGGGCGACCGACCCGTTCGGCGGGCCCGAGGAGGTGCGGGCCGCGCTGGGGGAGGCTCCCGAGGTGGTCCGGGTCGCCGGCGCACACGGGTTCGCCAAGGGCGCGCCCGGGGTGCTCGACGCCGCCCGGACGTGGCTGGCCGCCCGGCTGGGCTGACCTCGGGGAATGCCCGCCGAGGGCGCCGGTGTTGACCACTGCGACCTCGACGAGAAGGAGACGCCCCTCGTGTTTCTGACCGAGCTGGCCCCCGTGACCGACGGGCCGCAGCTGGGCCTGGGATCAGGCAGCGAGCGCCCGGCCCGGCGCGCAGCGACCCCCGCACTAGGCTGGGGCGCAATGACTGATGACCAGCACACCTCCGCGGCGCGCGCGACGACCCCTCCGGTCGACGTGAGCACCGAGACACCGGAGCAGCGCGCGGCCCGGTTCGAGGCCGAGGCGATGCCGTTCCTGGACCAGCTCTACAGCGCGGCGCTGCGCACCACCCGCAACCCGGCCGACGCCGAGGACCTCGTCCAGGAGACCTTCGCGAAGGCTTACGCGGCCTTCCACCAGTACAAGCCCGGCACCAACCTCAAGGCCTGGCTGTACCGCATCCTCACCAACACCTACATCAACACCTACCGCAAGAAGCAGCGCGAGCCGCTGCAGTCCGACGCCGCCGAGGTCGAGGACTACCAGCTCGCGCGCGCGGAGTCCCACACCTCCAGCGGCCTGCGTTCGGCCGAGACCGAGGCCCTCGACCACCTGCCGGACAGCGACGTCAAGCGCGCCCTGCAGGAGATCCCCGAGGAGTTCCGGCTCGCCGTCTACCTTGCCGATGTCGAGGGCTTCGCCTACAAGGAGATCGCAGAGATCATGGACACCCCGATCGGGACGGTCATGTCGCGCCTGCACCGCGGCCGCCGCCAGCTGCGTGAGCTGCTCACCGACTACGCCCTCGAGCGTGGCTTCGTGCGTGAGGAGGCGACGTCATGAGCTGTGGCAACCACCACGACACGGACTGCTCCGAGGTCCTGCTCAAGGTCTATGACTACCTCGACGGCGAGATGGGCCCCGATGACTGCGCCAAGATCAAGCAGCACCTCGAGGAGTGCGGCCCCTGCCTGAAGGAGTACGACCTGGACCACATGCTCAAGGCGCTGGTCCGTCGCTCCTGTGCGTGTGAGCAGGCGCCCACCGAGCTGCGCACCCAGATCATGGCGCGGATCACGACCGTGCGGGTCGAGCTGTCCGACTGACCCTTCAGTCGGTCCGGGCGCAGACGCACGAAGGCCCCCTCACCAGTCGGTGAGGGGGCCTTCGACGTGTGTGCTACGCGGCTCAGGCGTTGGGCTTGCGGCCGTGGTTGGCGGCGTTGCCCTTGCGGGAGCGGCGCTTGCGGGCGCGCTTGCTCATGTCAGCTCCAAATTCGGGTATGGCTAACGCGCCCGTCGGGGCGCGTACGGCGCTATTCTCGCACAGCCGGCACATGGGGGTGGACCGGCTTCCGGGCCGGGGGGCTCGACGATCACCAGCCGTCGTGGCAAAATTGCGCAAATCGACCTCAATGGGGGCAAATGCGCGTAAGACCAGGGGTTCTTTCGCCATGCCAGCACCGTGGGCGTATGGGGATGGTCAGGCTTGGAAGTCCCAGCTCGATCCGGTGACACGATCTCCTCAGAGCGAAGGACACGGGGCCCCACCTCCTCCGCTTCGGCCCAGGCCGAAACCACGAACATTCCCTGCGTGCAGTGCCTCCTGAAAGGGTTTCACCATGAAGACCATCGCCAAGGTTCTCGAGTCCATGCTGACCAAGGACGCCACCCAGAGCTGGGACGGCCGTGCAGCCTCCACTCCCGCCCCCGAGGGCATCTGGTGGTGGGTCCCCGCCTCGCAGGACGTCGACTTCGACATCTGAGCACACCATTGGCACTAAGTTGGTGCCATGACTTCCAGGCAGGGGCGCCCCGCGAAGAGCGGCGGCGCCCCTGCTGGCTTGCGGTTCTATATCGCGCTCGTCTGCCTGGTGGCCGTGGGGCTGGTTGTGCTGTGCTGGCACGCCTTCCCGGTGCCCGACATGGGCGTCGCCCTGGTCGTCCTCTGCGCCATGGGTGTCCTCAGCTCCTGGGGTGCGGAGAGGGAGGTCAAGCAACGTGTCGGCTTCACCTTCACCAGCATCATCCTGCTGACCTCGGTGGCCATCGTCGGTCCCGCCGGCGCAGGCATCGTGGGACTGGTGACCCCCGCGCTCGAGCTGCGGCGTCAGGGCCTGCAGGGGCGGCTGTTCAACACGGGCATGGCCTCGATCATCGGCTCGGTGGGTGGCCTGGCCTACTACCTGGCCGGGGGCACCGTTCACATCAGCGCCGCGGCAGGAATCGGGCCCCTGCTGGCGAAAGTGCTCTTCCCGCTCATGGTCGCCGATGTGGCGCAATGCCTCGTCAACGCCGTGGTGCTGGCCGGCGTGGTGTGGCTGGCCCAGGGCGTACCCCTGCGCCGCTTCGTGCCCGGCATGCTCTCCTCCTCCGGCCCGGCCTACATCGGCTACGGCGTCATCGGCTACCTCTTCGTCATCCTCTGGATCCCGGCGCAGGTCGGGCCGTTCTCGGCCGTCCTCGTCCTCGCGCCGTTGTTCGTGGCCCGATGGGCGTTCCGCCAGTACAGCGAGGAGCAGCGCGCCCACGAGCGCACCCTGAGTGCCCTGGTGACGGCGGTGGAGACGAAGGACCCGTTCACCCGCGGTCACAGCGAGCGGATCGCTTCCCTCTGTGAACGCATCGCCGGGGCGATGGCCCTGGGGCAGCGCCGCACCGAGGCGCTGCGCTATGCGGGCATGCTGCACGACATCGGCAAGCTGGGCATCCCCTCCCGGCTGTTGCACCAGGCCGGCCCGCTGACCGACGACGAGCTGGCCATCGTGGCGATGCACGCCGTCCGCGGCGTGGAGATGGTCCGCGACATCGACTTCCTCCGGGAGTCCGTTGAGGGCATCCGCCACCACCACGAACGGTTCGACGGCCGGGGCTACCCGGCGGGGCTGAGTGGCACGGACATCCCCGAGTTCGCCCGCATCATCGCGGTGGCAGACGCGTTCGACTCGCTGACCACCACCCGGCCGGACCGTCAGGCGTTGCTCGTCGAGGACGCTCTGGCCGAGCTGCGCGCCCGCTCTGGCACCCACCTCGACCCGGCCGTCGTGGCTGCCCTGGAAAGGGCCCTGGCGCGCCAGCCGTGGCAGCCGGCCGAGGTCGACCCCGGCACGCTGTCCAGCCACGTCGGCACTTACGACCACGACGACCCGGCCGAGAGCGACGTGCTGGCAGCGCGCCCAGACCGTGCCGCCGCCCGGCTGACCACGAAACGCCAGGAGGTGGCGCGTTGACGGCCCGCCCATCCGCCAGCGCCGTGGAGCGCGTGCACGCACTGGCCGGTGCGCTGTTGGTGCTGGTGGCGACCGGCTTCACGGCGTACCACCCGGGAGAGGGTGGTAGCCCGAGCCCGACCCTGGTGGGGGCGTTCGTCGTGGCGATCGCGGCCGGCGAGCTGCTACGCATCGGCCTTCCCGGCAGCCGCGAGTCGGCGCCCATAGCCTCGGCCGCGGCGTTCGCGTTCGCGATCACCACCGAGGCGCCGCGCGGGGAGCCCGCCGACGTCAGTGCCGCCCTCGTCGTCGCAGCGACCGCGCTCGCCATGGGCCTCGGAGTCGCGCCGCACCTGGTGAGGCGGCGCGGGGTGCGCGTCTCCGACCTCACCACCCGCCTGTTCAGCGTCGCGGTGGCCGCGGTGCTCTTCCGGGAGGTGCCGTTGTGGGAGGGACGGACGCTGGTCCAGGTGGCCCTCGACACCACGGTGCCGCGGTGGCTGGTGGCTGTCGCGATGCTCCTGGTGACCCTCGTCGCGCTGCTCGTCGAGGCGGTCCTCGCTGCGGCTGCGCGTGCCGCCCGGGACCACGCGCGGTTCCCGCGGGTCCTCAGCGACGAGCTGCGTGCCGCGTCGGGCCTGGCCACCGCACTGTCGACGACCGGCGCCCTCATCGCCCTGGCCGAGCGACCCCTGGGCGTCATCGCGATCCCGCTGTTCCTCTTCCCCTTGGTGCTGACCCAGTTCGCGGTGCGCCGCTACGCCTCGGTGCGGGCGACCTACCGCCAGACCATCCGGTCGCTGTCCCGGCTGACGGAGCTGGCCGGCTACACCGAGCCCGGGCACGCGCTGCGGGTGGCCACCGTGTCGCTGGCAATGGGTCGCGACCTGGGCATGTCCGAGCGTGACGCCGTGGACCTGGAGTACGCCGCGTTGCTGCACGACATCGGTCAGGTCGCCCTGCGCGAGCCGATCCCGGGGGGAGCGACGGTCATGGCGGCGCCGGCCGACCAGCGCCGGATCGCCAACGACGGTGCCGAGATCGTCCGGCAGACCGGCGTGCTCGACAACGTCGCGAGGATCATGGAGGCGCAGACCACGCCGTTCCGGCAGGTGCGCGAGTTCGGCGAGGACCTTCCCCTGGCAAGCCGGATCATCAAGGTCGTCAACGCCTTTGACGACCTCGTCGGCGACAGCCCGGCGCCCTCCCGCCGGGAGGCTGCAGTCGAGCGGATCCACCTCGGTCTCGGGTATGAGTACGACCCTCGCGTCGTGGACTCCCTGACCCGTGTCCTCGGCCGCGGTGTCCACTGACCCAGCCGCGGCCCGCCAGACGCAGCAAACGGCCCGAATCTGCCTGTGGTACAGGCTGATTCGGGCCGTCTGGTGCGTGCTGGGCTCTCGCCCCCGCCGTCAGTGCACGAGCTCGGGCAGGTCGCTGACCTTGGGGTCGCCGGCGTCGGCGAAGTAGTCGCCCTTGATCGTGGCGTCGTCTCCCTCCGGCGCCTTGACCGCCCGCAGCAGCAACGTGATCACCGCGGCGACCATGATGTTGAGCACGAAGGCGGTGAAGGCGATGTAGCCCATCTGGCCGATGCCCTCGATCGTGGCCACCGACGTGCCGAAGTGCTGGCCCGTGACGGGGTTGACCTGCTCGTAGGCCGTGATGGTGCCGTAGACCATCGCGACCGCCCAGCCGGCCAGGAGGGCCCACCGGTGGAACCAGCGGGTGTAGAGGCCGAAGACGACGGCGGGGAACGTCTGCAGGATCCAGATGCCACCGAGCAGCTGGAAGTTGATGGCGTTCTGCTTGTCCATCGTCAGGACGAAGATCAGCGCGACGAACTTCACCAGCAGCGAGACCAGCTTGCTGACCTTGGCCTCCTGCTCGTGGCTGGCGTCGGGACGCAACCACTCGCGATACACGTTGCGGGTGAACAGGTTCGCCGCCGCGATCGACATGATCGCCGCGGGGACGAGCGCGCCGACGGCGATGGCCGCGAACGCGACGCCGGCGAACCAGGACGGGAACGAGTCCTCGAACAGCTGGGGGATGACCAGCTGGGCGTTGGGCTTGCCGTCCAGGCCGATCGGCTTGGTGCCGGCCGCGATGGCGACCCAGCCGAGCAGCGCCAGCAGGGCCAGCACGAAGCTGTAGGCCGGCAGGATCGAGGCGTTGCGCCGGATCGTGTTGCGGGACTTGGACGACAGCACGCCGGTGATGGAGTGGGGGTACATGAACAGCGCCAGTGCCGACCCCAGCGAGAGCGTGGCGTAGGCCCAGAACTGCTTGTCCGTCGGGATGAACGACCCCGTCGGCTTGCCGGTCACCGGGTTGGGTTTGGCCATCTTGGTCTGCGCCGCGTCGAAGATGTGGCCCCAGCCGCCGAACTTCGACGGCAGGTAGATCACGGCGACGATGATGACCAGGTAGATCAGGGTGTCCTTGACGAAGGCGATGATCGCCGGGGCGCGCAGGCCGCTGGAGTAGGTGTAGGCCGCCAGCACCGCGAACGCGATGAGCAGCGGCAGGTCCTTGGCCAGCGTGTTGCCGGAGCCACCGAGCCCGATGACCTCCAGCACCGCCTGGATGCCGACCAGCTGCAGCGCGATGTACGGCATCGTCGCGAGGATGCCCGTCAGGGCGACCGCCAGCGACAGCCCGCGCGAGCCGTAGCGGCCTCGGACGAAGTCGGCCGCCGTCACGAAGCCGTGCCGGTGGCTGACCGACCACAGCCGGGACAGGAAGACGAAGATGATCGGGTAGAGCACGATCGTGTAGGGCACCGCGAAGAAGCCGGTGACGGCGCCCGTGGCGAACATCGCCGCGGGGACCGCGACGAACGTGTATGCCGTGTAGAGGTCGCCCCCCAGCAGGAACCACGTGACCCACGTGCCGAAGCCGCGGCCACCGAGGCCCCACTCGTCGAGGCTGGACATGTTCTTCGGGCGGCGCCAGCGCGTGGCCATGAAGCCCATGACCGTGACGGCGACGAACACGATGATGAGCACGGTCAGGGCGACGCCGTTGACGCCGGTGCTGCTCCCCGAGGCAGTGGCCAGGCTGTGGGTCATCGCAGTGCCCCTTCGCGCTCAGGTGTGGTTCCGCCGTCCATCGGCCGGTGCGGCCGGGCCACCAGCACGATGCGGTAGGCGGCGTAGGTGCAGCCCGAGGTCAGGAAGACCCAGAGCAGCTGGTACCAGAAGAAGAACGGGAAGCCGCCCAGCTGCGGCCCGTCCTTGGCATAGCTCGACACCCACACCAGGGCCAGGATCGGTGCGGCCACGAGGATCCCGGCGAGGACCATGAGACCGGTCCGGGCCGGGGGTGCAGTGCGATGGATCTCGTCTTGATCCATGAGGACCTCCACGGCGGTGATCGACTGCGGCGGGCAGCCGCGGGGGCACCGTACTCTTCCGGCTCCCGCGGTGGTGGGATTTGCGCGTCCGAAATGTGACTGTCCGGTTTGTCCGGAAGGCCCTATGCTGCAGCGGCAGCGTTCTCCCGCTGCCCTGGCAGCGTGAGAGTGAGGTTTGGTGGGGCGGGAACTCCCTTCTGTGACAAGGCTTTCCAAGCGCAAGACGATTCTGGGTGCCGGACTGGCTGCCGCGGTCGTGACGGGCTGCCTGACGGTCGTGGCGTCCCCGGGGCACGGCGCAACGGCCACCTCGTGGGCGCCGGTCCGCGGCCCGGTGCACGCAGACGTCGAGCAGGTGGCGCTGAGCGCCACCCCCGGCACCTCGCGGGTGGACGTGCCGCAACTCGCGACCAAGCCGTTCGGCCTCGTCGGCGTGACGTGGGACCAGGCACGCGCCCGCTTCGACGGCACCGTCGAGGTCCGGGTGCGGTCCGCCTCCTCCGGTCAGTGGTCCGGCTGGCACGCGATCAACCCCCAGGGTGAGGACGCGCCTGACCGGGCCGAGGGGGCCAGGGCCCGCGGAGGTACAGCTCCGCTGTGGGTGGGCCCGTCCAACGGCGTGCAGCTGCGGGTCGCCGGCAAGCCCAGCGCGCACCTGCCGGCCGGCATGAAGCTGACACTGGTCGACCCGGGCCACCCCGGCGGCGGCGCCCGGGTGGCCAACATGGCCTTCGTCCGGGACGTCAGCCCGACCGCCACGAGCACGAGCCCGGCCGCCGCCGACACGTCCACCGCGAGCACGTCCACGGACACCTCGACCAACACATCGAGCTCCTCGACGACCACCGACACGTCTACGGCGACCACCTCGACGGACACGTCCACGGCCACGACGAGCACCACCACGGCACCGTCGACGACCACCGCGCTGTCCACGACGACCACCACGACGACGCCGCCAGCCACGTCGACCGCCCCCATGCCGCCGATCGCCACGCGCGCCGACTGGGGCGCGGACGAGAGCAAGCGGCGAGCCGACCCGTCATACGGGACCGCGGTGAAGGTGGTCTTCGTGCACCACACCGATACCGCCAACGACTACACCTGTGGCCCGGGCACCAACGGTGCCGACGGCCCCAGCGGTTCCAAGGCGGTCATCCGCAGCCTCTACGCGTACCACTTGAGCCAGGGCTGGGACGACATCGGCTACAACTTCCTGGTCGACAGGTGCGGTCAGCTGTGGGAAGGCCGCTACGGCGGCATGGACCGGCCGGTCATCGGCGCCCAGACCTACGGATTCAACACCAACAGCTCCGGTGTGGCCGTGCTGGGCACCTACACCTCGACCAGCGCGAGCAACGCCGCGCTGGCGAGCATCGCCCGGCTGGCGGCCTGGAAGCTCGGCTTCGCCAAGTTCAGCCCTGACGCAACGAACCAGACCCTGGTTGAGGGCGTCAGCGACAGCAGCGGCTTCATCAAGGGGCGGACCTACGCGTTCAACGCCGTGTCCGGGCACCGCAACGGCTTCGCGACGCAGTGCCCCGGTGACGACCTCTATGCCCAGCTGCCCACGATCCGCACCTGGGCCGCCGGTCCGCCCTCGGGCGTGCGCATCACCGGCATCTCCGGCGCGTCGGCCGTGAGCGGCACCTACTACACCCACGGCGCGGTCACGGTCTCGTGGACCTCCACGAGCCCGCTGGCGCTGGTCACCCGCTCCGAGCTGCTCGTCGACGGCGTGGTCGCCGCGACGTCGGCCATGGGGTCGACCTCGCTCCAGGCCACCCTCACGCCCGGCAGGCACACGGTCGCGGTCCGCGCCACGCAGTACACCGGCAAGGCGGCCACCTCGGCGGCCAGCACGGTGGTGGGCGACACCACCGCGCCCACCTTCCCGACCAAGCCGTATGCCGGGCTGCGCGGCGGCACCGTGAACACCACCTCGGCGCCGGTCACGGTGGCCTGGTCGGCCGCCGACAACGTCCTGCTCCGGCAGATCCAGGCCACGGCGCCGTCGGCCGTGACCTTCGCCGCGAGGACGACGTCCTGGGCCACCGCGGCACGTCCGGGGTACTCGACCACGGTCGCCCTGAAGGCCACTGACGCGGCGGGCAACACCCGCACCGCCTCGACGGTGGTCACGCCGGCGATCGTCCAGGAGAGCTCCGCCATGCGCTACGGCACCTGGGTGCGCAGGAGCAGCAGCAGCTACCTCGGCGGCTCCTCGCTGTCCACCAGCGCCCGCAACGCCTCGCTCACGTGGACCTTCACCGGCCGCTCTGTCGCCTGGGTCGTGTCCCGGGCCTTCGGCTCGGGACAGGCCGCGGTCTACCTCGACGGGGTCAAGGTGGCCACCGTGGACCTCCGCTCGAGCACCGCTCTCTACCGCAACGCGATCTGGGCCCGCACCTGGTCCACCAGCGCGAAGCACACCCTCAAGGTGGTCAACCTGGCCACGTCCGGCCGGCCGGTGATCACCACGGACGGCATCGTCTACCTGAAGTGAGCCCGGTATGCCGGGTAGTCGCCCGGGGCGCGCGGCGCACCGGGGCCGGCCACCCGGCATACATGCGAAGGGGCCGCCGCACCCCAGGGGTGCGGCGGCCCTTTCGTCTGGTGGCCGAAGGCTCAGGCGGCCTTCTTGGTCTCCCAGAAGATCGTGTCGATCTCGGCGATCTTGGCGAGCAGCTCGTCGGCCTTGGCGGCGTCGAACTCACCCTTGGTGCCGGTCGCGCCGGCCAGCTTGGTGGCCTCGTTGAAGAGGGTGTGCAGCTGGGGGTACTTCTCGAAGTGCGGGGCCTTGAAGTAGTCGGTCCACAGCACCCAGAGGTGGTGCTTCACGAGCTCGGAACGCTGCTCCTTGATGATGGTCGCGCGGACGCGGAAGTCAGCGTCGTCGTTGTCGGCCACCTTGGCGATGATCGCCTTGATGGACTCGGCCTCGATACGGGCCTGGGCGGGGTCGTAGACACCGCAGGGCAGGTCGCAGTGGGCGCTGACCTCGACCGGGGCGGCAAACAAGCGGGAGAACATCACTGGGATCCCTTTCTGCGGACGATCGGGCGTACCCGGTCAACCTACCCCGCGTCATTCCTGTCGGCGACGGCGGCTCAGCAGCAGTGTCCCGAGGGCCATCGTCGCCAGCGCCCGGCGGCCGGGCACCCTCCCGAGGACCAGCGCCTGCACGTCGCCGGGAGGGATCGCGCCGACCTGCCAGGAGTCCACGCCCTCGCGGGGGTTGTCCCGTTCGACCCACCAGCCGTCACCGCCTGAGGGGTCACGGCCGGTCACCCGCTTGACCGCTAGCGGGCGCGGGCCGTCCGGGCCGGGCGGCAGCCGGACGACGGCCATCCGGCCCACCCGGGGGCCGGCGCCGTGCAGCACGAGGAGGCGATCGCCCTCGTGCAGGGTCGGCTCCATGGAGCGACCCCGCACGAGGGCGATGCCGAGGCGCAGCACCGTCAGTCGACGCTCGTCGGAGCCTTGGGGGCGGTCCCGGGGATGACGTCCGGCACGTGCTCCACTGCCGGCTTGTACTCGGCCTGCATCCGGCCGAGGAAGGTCCTGGTGCGGCTGTGCTGCGGGTTGTCGATGACCGATCGAGGGTCGCCCTGCTCGACCACGACGCCCCCGTCCATGAAGACCACGTGGTCTGCCACCTCGCGGGCGAACACCATCTCGTGCGTGACCACGATCATGGTCATGCCGTCGCGGGCCAGCTGGCGCATGACGGCCAGGACCTCACCGACGAGCTCGGGGTCGAGCGCCGAGGTGGGCTCGTCGAAGAGCATGAGCTTGGGGTTCATGGCCAGTGCACGAGCGATGGCGACCCGCTGCTGCTGGCCGCCGGAGAGCTGGGAGGGGTAGGCGGACGGCTTGTCCGACAGCCCCACGCGGTCCAGCAGCGTCAGGGCCAGCTCGCGCGCCTTGGCCTTGTTCTCTCCCTTGACCTGGATCGGGGCTTCCATGATGTTCTGCACCGCGGTCATGTGCGGGAAGAGGTTGAACCGCTGGAAGACCATGCCGATGTTGCGGCGTTGGGCGGCGATCGCACGGTCGGTGAGGTCGTGCAGCGTGCCGCCCCGGTCCTCGTAGCCCATGAGGTCGCCGTCGACCCAGATGCGTCCGCCGTCGAGCGACTCGAGCTGGTTGATGCAGCGCAGGAACGTCGTCTTGCCCGATCCGGAGGGTCCGAGCAGGCAGACGACCTGACCCCTGTGCACGTCCAGGTCGATGCCCTTGAGGACCTCGGTGCCGTGGAAGGCCTTGCTGACGTTGACGGCGTGGACCAGCGGAGTCGACGTTGTCCCGGTGGTCATCAGGCGCCTCCCGCCCCACCCGGCCGGGCAAACCGCCTGGTCTTCGGTGCCTTCTGGCCGAAGCCACGGCCGAAGTAGCGCTCAAGGTAGGACTGGCCCACCATCAGCACGCTGCACACGATGAGGTACCACGCGGTGGCGGCGACGTAGGCCGGCATGATCTTCAGCGTGCGCGAGCCGATGGCGCTGGCCTGGTAGAAGAGCTCAGCAATCACCGGGATGGCCACCAGGAGCGAGGTGTCCTTCACCATCGCGATGGTCTCGTTGCCGGTCGGGGGCACGATCACCCGCATGGCCTGCGGGAGCACGATGCGACGCATGGTCTTGCCGCTGCTCATGCCCAGCGCCTGGGCAGCCTCCCTCTGGCCGACGTCGACCGAGAGGATTCCTGCACGCGCGATCTCCGCCATGTAGGCGGCCTCGGACAGCCCCAGGCCGATGATGCCGCCCACCAGACCACCCACGATGTCGTTGGTCGTCAGGTGGAAGAAGGTCAGGTCGCTCTGCAGGCCGAACACGCTGGCGATCTGCTTGCCGAAGGGCACCCCGACGTCGAGGGTGTTGTAGAGGTAGCCCAGGCCGGTGCCGATGATCACCAGGAGCACGTACCGGGGGATCGCGCGGAAGAACCACGTGTAGACGAACGACACGCCGCGCAGGACCGGGTTCGTGGACAGCCGCATGATCGCGATGATGACGCCGAGGATGACGCCGATGATCATGGCCCCGACGGTGCCGAGGATGGTGCCCTTGTAGAGGCCATCCAGCACCGGGCTCTGGTTCATCACCTGCAGTGCGAAGGGGAAGTCCCACTTCTTGTTGGTGAGGAACGAGCTGAGGAGCATCGCCGCCATCACGGCGATGACGGCGAGTGCCACCCAGCGCCAGGGGTGCCGCACGGGCCGGGCGTGGATCACGCCCGGCCGACCGGTGTCGGTTGCTGTGCTCATCACGGGTTCAGCGCGAAGTTGTTGATGGCGCCGGTCTGGATGCCCCACTTGGCCAGTGCCTGCTTGTAGGCGCCGGAGCTCTCGAGCTGCTTGAGCGCGTCCACCAGGGCGTTGCCGAACTCGGTCTCGCTCTTGGGGATGACGTAGCCGTAGGGCGCCGAGTCGTAGATCGAGCCGACGGGCTCGAGCTGGCCACCGGTCTGCTTGACGGCGTAGAGCCCGACGGGCGAGTCGGCGAGCATCGCATCAGCCTTGCCGCTGGTGACGTCGGCGGTCACCTTGTCCTGCCCGACCTCGACGATGATGTTGATCGGCTTCTTGCCGGCACTCGTGCACTTCTTGCTGCGCGCCGTCACGTCGTCTAGCTGGGTGGTGGCCTTCTGGACGGCCACGTTCAGACCGCAGGCGTCGTCGGGGTTGACCTTCTTGGGGTTGCCCTTGGCGGCGATCCACTGTGTGCCGGCGGTGTAGTAGCTGACCATGTTGACCTGCTTCTTGCGCTCATCGGTGATCGAGAAGCTGGAGATGCCCATGTCGAACTTGCCGCTGTCGACGCCGAGGATGATCGAGTCGAAGTTGGCCGGGACAAACCTGGCCTTGACGCCGAACTCCTGCGCCACGGTGTTGAACAGGTCGACGTCCATGCCCTGGACGGTCTTGCCGTCGGTGGCCAGGAACTCGTTGGGGGCGTAGGTGGCGTCAGTGCCGATGACGATCTCGCCCGAGGACTTGATCTTGGCCGGGAGCTTGGCTGCCAGGTCGGCGTTCTTGGTCGCGGTCGGTGCCGGCCCGCTGGAGGTTGACCCGCCCGACGAAAGGGAATTCGAACCGCACGCGCTGAGGGCGAGGCTCGCCACCGCAACGCCGATGGCGGCGCGGAGGACAGGGGAGGAAGGACGGGTCATCGAGGTGCTCCTTCGTGGAAGCTCTTCAAACTGATGTACGCCGGACGGAATCATCCTGCCACCCGCAATTTGCGCAGGGCGAGACTTCAGTCACGTCCGTGACGAGGGTGTGACCCCGCCGGGGTCGGTGGCATGCCTGACATGCCCGGAAGTCCGGTCGTGTCCGGGTTGGTCCGGACGCGCGGGGAGAGGCTATCGCATCCTCATGCAGTCAAATGCATACCCATTCGACATGGGCGCGACCGGCAGCAGCGACGCGCGTCACAGTCATGTGTCACCGGTGGGCCTCGACGGCCGCCCTGTGGCACCATCGGACGCAGCGGGCCACCCCCCGCGACGTGTCAGTAGCCACCACCCAGGCTTCGAGTTCTCTGATCTCCCTGCGTGCTCGCTCCATGTCGAAGAGGTGCCATGTCTGCTCACCCGTCGTTCCCGATCCACGCGTTCGACCCCTACGACCCGGTCTTTCGCGCCCACGAGGGCGGCAAGCTGGCGGTCACCGCCACCAAGCCGCTGCGCGACCGGCGTGACCTGTCCCTGCTCTACACCCCCGGTGTCGCCGACGTCTCCCGTGCCATCGCGGCCGACCCCTCGCTGGCGGCCCGTTACACCGCTCGCCGCAACACCGTCGCGGTGGTCACGGACGGGACCGCGGTGCTCGGTCTGGGTGACATCGGGCCGCTCGCAGCGATGCCCGTGATGGAGGGCAAGGCGGTGCTGTTCAAGCACTTCGCCGACGTCGATGCCGTTCCGGTGTGCATGGAGTCCGGCACGGTGGACGAGCTCGTCGACGCCATCGCCCGGATCGCCCCCACGTACGGCGGGATCAACCTCGAGGACATCTCGGCCCCGCGCTGCTTCGAGATCGAGCGCCGGCTGCAGGAGCGCCTCGACATCCCCGTCTTCCACGACGACCAGCACGGCACCGCGATCGTGGTGCTCGCCGGGCTCGTCAACGCCGCCAGGGTGGTGGGCCGTCCGCTGGCGTCGCTGCGGGTGGTCATCTCCGGCGCCGGTGCGGCCGGGGTCGCCGTGGGCCGGCTGCTGAGCCGGGCCGGCGTCGGCGACATCGTCGTCTGCGACTCCCGCGGCATCATCTCCCCGCGCCGCTCGGACCTGGCCGAGCACAAGCACCGCCTCGCCGCGACGACCAACCCGCGCGGGCTGACCGGCTCGCTGGCCGACGCGCTCGTGGGCGCCGACGTGTTCATCGGCGTCTCCGGCGGCTCGGTGCCCGAGGCCGACATCGCCCGCATGGCCCCGGGCTCGGTCATCTTCGCCCTGGCCAACCCCGACCCGGAGGTGCACCCCTCGGTCGCCTCCCGGTATGCCGCGGTGGTCGCCACCGGGCGCTCGGACTTCCCGAACCAGATCAACAACGTGCTGGCCTTCCCGGGGATCTTCCGCGGCGCCCTCGACGCCGGCGTCCCGCAGGTCACCGAGGCGATGAAGGTGGCGGCCGCTCACGCCATCGCGGACCTGGTCGAGGAGCCCACGGCGGAGGAGATCGTGCCCAGCGTCTTCGACGAGCGCTGCGCGCCGGCCGTTGCCGCGGCCGTGGCGGGCCTGGCCTGACCGGCTTGGCTAGGGTCGGGACATGCTTGCCGCCTATGCCGCCAGCCAGTCCGCCTCCGACCCGTTGTCGGGCCTGGTGATCGGGGAGCGCCCCGATCCCGAGCCGCGCCCGGGCTGGTCGGTCGTCACGCTCAAGGCAGCCGGCCTGAACCACCACGACGTCTGGTCGCTCAAGGGCGTCGGCCTGCCCGCCGACCGGCTGCCGATGGTGCTGGGGTGCGACGGCGCGGGGCTGGACGAGGACGGCAATGAGGTCATCGTCCATGCGGTGGTCGCCAGCGAGGGCTGGCACGGCGACGAGACCCTCGACCCGCGCCGGACCCTGCTGTCCGAGCTGCACGACGGCACGCTCGCCGAGAAGGTGCTCGTGCCCACCGCCAACCTCGTGCCCAAGCCGGCCGGGCTCGGCTGGCACACCGCTGCCTGCCTGAGCACCGCCTGGCTCACGGCATACCGGATGCTCTTCTCCAGCGCCGGCCTGACGCCCGGCGCGACCGTGCTGGTGCAGGGCGCCGGCGGGGGAGTGGCCACCGCGCTGGTCCAGCTCGGGGCGGCCACGGGCTACCGGGTGTGGGCCACCAGCCGGGATGAGGCGAAGCGGGCCAAGGCCCTGGAGATCGGGGCCGACGCGGTCTTCGAGCCCGGCGCGCGGCTGCCCGAGCGGGTCGACGCCGTGATGGAGACCGTGGGCGCGGCGACCTGGTCGCACTCCATCAACTCGCTGCGCCCCGGCGGCACGGTCGTCATCTCCGGCGCCACGTCCGGTGACGCGCCGGCCAGGGCGGAGCTGACCAAGATCTACTTCAAGCAGCTGCGGGTGATCGGGTCCACGATGGGCAACCGCCAGGAGCTGGAGCGTCTGG
>NZ_JBTCWL010000036.1:0-39124 GCF_054325275.1 Oryzihumus sp. | reverse complement strand
GCTGTCCGGCTACCAGGGCAAGGAGCCGACCACGACCGGTGGCCCGCAGGAGGGCACCCCGTCGGGTTCGCTCGTGCTCGACCAGTTCGGCCGCAACCTGACCCAGGCGGCCCGCGAGGGCAAGCTCGACCCGGTCATCGGTCGCGCCAAGGAGATCGAGCGGGTCATGCAGGTGCTGTCCCGCCGCACCAAGAACAACCCGATCCTGATCGGCGAGCCCGGCGTCGGCAAGACCGCCGTCGTCGAGGGCCTGGCCCAGGACATCGTCAAGGGCGAGGTGCCCGAGACGCTCAAGGACAAGCAGATCTACACCCTCGACCTCGGCGCGCTCGTCGCCGGCAGCCGCTACCGCGGTGACTTCGAGGAGCGCCTGAAGAAGGTCCTGAAGGAGATCCGCACCCGCGGCGACATCATCCTGTTCATCGACGAGATCCACACCCTCGTCGGTGCCGGTGCCGCCGAAGGCGCGATCGACGCGGCGAGCATCCTCAAGCCGATGCTGGCCCGCGGCGAGCTGCAGACCATCGGCGCGACGACGCTGGACGAGTACCGCAAGCACATCGAGAAGGACCCGGCCCTCGAGCGCCGGTTCCAGCCGATCCAGGTGGCCGAGCCCAACCTCGCCCACGCGATCGAGATCCTCAAGGGCCTGCGGGACCGCTACGAGGCGCACCACCGGGTGTCCATCACCGACGGCGCCCTCGTGAGCGCGGCCAACCTGGCCGACCGCTACATCAACGACCGCTTCCTGCCGGACAAGGCGATCGACCTCATCGACGAGGCGGGCGCGCGACTGCGCATCCGCCGGATGACCGCGCCGCCGGACCTGCGCGAGTTCGACGAGCGGATCGCCCACGTGCGTCGCGAGAAGGAGTCCGCGATCGACGCGCAGGACTTCGAGAAGGCCGCGTCGCTGCGTGACGACGAGAAGAAGCTGCTGGCGCAGAAGGCCGAGCGCGAGAAGCAGTGGAAGACCGGCGACATGGACGTCGTGGCGGAGGTCGACGAGGAGCTCATCGCCGAGGTCCTCGCCGCCAGCACCGGCATCCCCGTGTTCAAGCTGACCGAGGAGGAGTCCTCGCGACTGCTGCACATGGAGGAGGAGCTGCACAAGCGCATCGTCGGCATGGACGACGCCATCAAGGCGCTGTCCCAGGCGATCCGCCGCACCCGCGCCGGTCTGAAGGACCCGCGTCGTCCCGGTGGCTCGTTCATCTTCGCCGGCCCCACCGGTGTCGGTAAGACCGAGCTGGCCAAGACGCTCGCGGAGTTCCTCTTCGGCGAGGAGGACGCCCTGATCCAGCTCGACATGAGCGAGTTCAGCGAGAAGCACACCGTCTCGCGGCTGTTCGGCTCCCCGCCCGGCTACGTCGGCTACGAGGAGGGCGGCCAGCTCACCGAGAAGGTGCGCCGCAAGCCGTTCTCCGTCGTGCTCTTCGACGAGGTCGAGAAGGCTCACCCCGACATCTTCAACAGCCTGTTGCAGATCCTCGAGGACGGCCGCCTCACCGACTCCCAGGGTCGCGTGGTCGACTTCAAGAACACCGTCATCATCATGACGACCAACCTCGGCACCCGCGACATCGCCAAGGGCGTCTCGCTCGGCTTCTCCGCCGGGTCCGACACCCGCACGGGCTACGAGCGCATGAAGAACAAGGTCCAGGACGAGCTCAAGCAGCACTTCCGCCCCGAGTTCCTCAACCGCGTGGACGACATCATCGTCTTCCCGCAGCTCACCCAGGAGGAGATCGTCGCGATCGTCGACCTGATGGTGGCCAAGCTCGACGAGCGGCTCAAGGACAAGGACATGGGCATCGAGCTCACGCCCGCGGCCAAGAACCTGCTCGCCAAGAAGGGCTACGACCCGGTGCTCGGCGCCCGTCCGCTGCGTCGCACGATCCAGCGCGACATCGAGGACGCCCTGTCCGAGAAGATCCTCTACGGCGAGATCAAGGCCGGCGAGATCGTCCTGGTCGACACCGACGACGACGAGAAGAACCCGCAGTTCACCTTCCACGGCACCCCGCACACCGCGGCGCCGGACTCCCCGCCGGTGGAGACCGCCGGCACGGAGTGAGCGAAGGCGCCCTGACGGGACGCTGACCAGCAGGTATGCCGAGGGGCTGGGTGCGCTCGCACCCGGCCCCTCGCGCGTGCCCGGGCACACGGCATACCGGCCGGGGGTGGCCACGACGGCATGGTGCCGCCGTCGTCCGCGGGCCATCTCGTACGGTGTGGGGATGCGCCCGACCCGATCTGCCCACCTGACCCGTCGCCGCCTGCGGGCGGCCGGCGCCGGGGTCGTCGCCCTCGCGCTGGCCCTGGCCGGCTGCAGCGGCTCCGACAAGCCGGCCCCGAAGGCGGCCCCGTCGTCGACGAGCATGCCTGCCCCGACGCCGAGCCCGTTCCAGGCCAAGGGCCTGCCGGCCGGGCTGCTGGCGGCGGTCAAGCCCATCTACGTCGGAGGCGCGGTGCCGGCCTCGTCGTCGGCGGCCGCGGCGCTCAAGGCGCGCAAGGTCACCCCGGGGGCGAAGGTCACCGTGGCCGGGTCGGTCAGCACGTGGAAGGGCGCGCCCATCGCGGTAGTCACTGCGGGCAAGGACGTCACGCTGGCGGTGGGGCCGAAGTGGAAGGTCGTCGGCGGCTGGTGGCCCTCGCTCGGGGTGGCCAAACCCGCGCTGGGCGGCGCGCAGCGGGTGCTGTTCATCGGCACGGACGCGCGACCGGGTGAGAGCGTGATGCGGGCGCGCGGCGACAGCCTGCACATCGTCGGCTTCAACGGCAACGGGGCCGGCGGCATCGTCGGGATTCCCCGCGACTCCTACGTCCCGCTCGCGACCGGCGGGCGGGGCAAGATCAACTCCGCGCTCATGTTCGGCGGACCCTCGGGCCAGACCCGCACCGTCACGAACCTCACCGGGGTACCGGTCGAGGGCTACGTCGTCACCGGCTTCCAGGGGTTCATCTCGCTGATCCATGACATCGGCGGCGTGACGCTCGTGAGCCCGCGCGCCTTCACGGACAGGTACTCCCGGGCGAACATCAAGAAGGGCGCCAACCACCTGTACGGCCAGGCGGCGCTGGCCTACGCGCGCACACGCCACGCCCTCCCGGACGGCGACTTCGGCCGCTCCCGCAACCAGGGGACGCTGATGCTTGCCGGCGCCGCGCTCGTCCGGCTCGCCGGTCCCGCGAAGCTGCCCACGCTGCTGCACAAGACCTCGCCGTACCTGGCCACGAACCTCAGCGCTGAGCAGGTGCTCCTCTTCGCCGCCTCCGCGTACGTCACGCCGGCGTCGCACATGCCCAACCGGGTCGCGGTCGGCGGGTTCGGCATGACCTCGGACGGCCAGTCCATCGTCAAGCTGGGGTCCTACGCGCAGTCCCTGTTCGCGGACATCCGCGACGGCAGCCTGCGCTGAGCGGCTAGCGTCTGCACCGTGATCGAGGTCCGTCGTGCCCGCGCCGGTGACGTGCGTGCCATCCGTGCGCTCGTCGAGCCGCTGACCGCCACCAGGGTGCTCGTCGCCAAGGACGCGGTCGCCTACTACGAGTCGCTGCAGCAGTTCCGGGTCGTCGAGGACGACGGCCGCGTCGTCGGCTGCGGGGCGCTGCACGTGATGTGGGAGGACCTCGCCGAGGTGCGCACCCTGGCCGTGCACCCCGCCGCCAGCGGCCAGGGGGTCGGCAGCCAGCTGCTCGACGCGCTGCTGGACGACGCCCGCGACCTGGGCATCAAGCGGGTGTTCTGCCTGACCTTCGAGGTCGACTTCTTCAGCCGGCACGGGTTCGAGCCGATCGAGGGGCAGGCGGTCGAGCCCGAGGTCTACGCCGAGCTGTTGCGCTCCTACGACGAGGGCGTTGCCGAGTTCCTCGACCTGGAGCGGGTCAAGCCCAACACCCTCGGCAACACCCGCATGCTGCGCACCCTCTGACGACGAGAAGCCGGCGGGCTCAGCGGCGCCCGCGGGAGGCGGCGGTCGACGGGCCGACATGCTCCGTCAGCCAGGCGACCAGGGGAGCCATGGCTCGCCAGTCGGCGCGCACCCGGTCCAGCGTCGTGACCGAGCACAGCCACACCGGCTCACCGTGGCGGTGCCGTGCCGTCAGGCTCTTGTGCCGCATCAGGTCCAGCCGCGGGTGGTCCTCGGCCACGCCGCGCGGGCGCGTCCGCAGCTGTTCCCCGCCGATGTCGAAGCCGTCGGCGGCCAGGGCCTCGACGATCCCGCGCAGCCGCTCACCCGTGTGGTCGTCGTCGACCCCCCGGCGCAGCCGCTCGACCTGGTCCGGCGCCGGCCGGAAGACTCCGCCCGCGGTGGTCAGGCCCCCGGCGCCCACCTCGACGTACCAGCCCATCCCGTCGGCGACCCGCACCACGGCGCCCTGGTGGTCCTTGTAGGGCCGCTTGTCGTGGGAGAACCGCAGGTCGCGCTGCGGTCGGTAGACATGGGGCTCCCCGAACTCCCCGGCGAGCGCCTCGACGAGGAGGGTGAGCGGCTCACGCACGCTGACGGCATACCGCTGCTCCTGTCGGCCCCAGAACTCCTTGCTGTTGTCCTGCTCGAGCTCGCCGTAGAACCGCACGGCGTCGCGCGGGATGCCCTCGAAGACCACGCCTCGACTGTAGGGCGGTCAGCGGGTGGTCTGGTAGATCCGGCGCACGACGTCCTCGATGTCCGGCTCCTCGACGGACAGGTCGCGCACCGCAGCCTGGGTCGACACCGCCGTCAGCACCTCGGCCGCGGTGGTCACCTCCGCGTCGAAGGACAGCCGCTGACGCATCCCCTCACCCTCGCTGCCGATCAGCGTCGCCCCCGGTATGCCGTGCAGCTCCGGGGTGGGGTCGGCCAGGTCGACCACGAGGACGCGCTGGGCGCCCACGGTGGCCGCCAGCCCCGGCAGCGTGCCGTCGTAGGCGAGGCGGCCACGGTCGACCACCAGCACCCGGTCGCACAGGCGCTCGACGTCGCCCATGTCGTGGGTGGTGAGCAGCAGCGTGGTGCCGCGGCTGGCGCGCTCGTGGCGCAGGAACTCGCGCAGCCGCTGCTTGCTCAGCACGTCCAGGCCGATCGTCGGCTCATCGAGGATGAGCAGCTCGGGGGAGTGCAGCAGGGCGGCGGCGATCTCGGCGCGCATCCGCTGGCCGAGGGAGAGCTGGCGCACCGGGGTGTCGAGGGTGTCGCCCATCTCCAGCTGCTCGACCAGCTCGCGGGTGCGCGCGGCCGCCTCCCCGGCACCCAGCCGATGGATCGCGGCCAGGATGGCGAAGGACTCGCGCAGCGGCAGGTCCCACCACAGCTGGGAGCGCTGGCCGAAGACCACGCCGATCCGGCGGGCCAGGGCACGCCGCTCGCGCACCGGGTCCAGGCCGCAGGTGCGGACCGTGCCCGAGGACGGCACGAGGATGCCGGTGAGCATCTTGATCGTGGTGGACTTCCCGGCACCGTTGGCGCCGATGTAGCCGACCGCGGCGCCGGCCTCGATGTCGAACGTCATCGAGTCGACGGCGACGAGCTCGGTGATCCCGGCACGCCGGCCCTTGCCGCGGCGCCGGAAGGCGCGGGTCAGGTCCTGCAGGCTCACGATCGCGTCGGTCATCCGCCGCCTCCCTGGTAGTGCCTGGTGCCCCAACGCCACAGCAGCGCGGCCAGCCCCCACACCCAGGCGGCGGCCAGCGGCGTCAGCCATGCCAGCCACGTCGGCAGCCCGGCCGGCCCTGGCAGGCCGAGGATGGCCAGGGTGGGCAGGTAGGCCGTGAAGGCCACCGGGAAGAGGTAGCCGAAGACCAGCTTGAGCGGGGCGGGGAAGACCGCCGCAGGCTGGCTGGAGGCGTAGGCGCCGCCGTAGGTGAAGGAGTTCGTCAGCTCGGAGCCGTTGACGAGGAAGAACTGCAGCGCGGCGGCGCAGGTGAACAGGCCGGCGAAGATCGCCGTCCCGAAGGCGACCGCGATCCCGAGCATCGCGAGCGGCGCAGGGCCCCAGTCGATGTCGTTGAGGGCCAGGCCGAAGCCGAGGGCGACCAGCGCGACGACGATGCGGGTCATCCGCCGCAGCGAGATCTCACTGGTCATCAGCTGGGCCAGCAGCGGCAGTGGCCGGACGTAGAAGGCGTCGACGGTGCCGGCCCGGATGTAGGTCGGCAGCGTGTCCAGGTGTCCGACGAGCAGGTCGGCGGAGGAGAACGCCAGGTTGGACAGGCCGAACAGCAGCAGGATCGCGTGGAAGTCGAGGCCGCCGAGCACGTGCACGTTGTGGAAGACGATCCAGATCTCGGCCAGCTCGGTGACCCCGATCAGCAGGCTGCTGGTCAGGTCGAGCGCGAAGCCGGTGCGGTATGCCCGCTGGGCCCGCACCCGTGAGGCGAGGATCGCGCGGTAGGGCGTGGCCCACGTCGTCGTCTCAGCCACCCTGCACCACCAGCTTGGTGCGCCCGGCGGTGGTCAGCGCGCGGCCGGCCACGCAGGTGACGGCCACCCAGAGGACCTGCAGCCCGAGGGCGCGCCAGGCGTCGGCGCCGGTGACGTGGCCGGAGATCACGTCGACCGGGGTCTGCAGGATCGAGGGGAAGGGCGTCGCCGCGGCGAGGGCGTGCAGCCAGTCCGGGAACAGCCCGACGGGGACGTACAGCCCGGCCAGGAAGCTGCTCGTGACGGCGTAGAAAGTGCGGACGCCGCGGGTGTCCAGCAGCCAGAAGCCGAGCACGTTGACGGCGTAGCGGCAGTAGAAGGAGATGGTCACGCCGAGGGCGACGCTGAGCAGCCCCATCGCGTAGGGCAGCGCCACGGTCGGCAGGGCGATCCCGACGGTCAGCGCACCGACCAGCACGCTGGGGATGCCGCGCGGGATGAGGCTGTACGCCGCGCGGCCGAGGTCCTCGGCCAGGTGCCAGGTCTGCAGGTCCACCGGGCGGGTGAAGTCGACCGCCACGTCACCGGTGCGGATGCGGTCCCCGATGTCGGCGATGCCGGTGAGCGTCACCGCCCCGATCAGCCCCTGGGAGAGCCAGACGTAGGCGCTGGCCGTGCCCTTGGTGTAGCCGGCCAGGCTGCCGCCGGCGCTGTCGATGGCGGCGAAGAGGATCGCGGCACGGATGAAGCCGAACACGACGTTCGTGGCCAGCCCTGCGAGCATCGCGAGGCGGTAGCTGGACTGCCGGCGGAAGCCCGCGGCGACCAGCCGCCCCCACACCTCCGCCGTCGCACGCACAGTCGAGGGAACTTACTCGCCGCCTGCCCGCCCTGCAAGCACTTCGTCAGGCCGGCAGCCGGAACCTGTTGCCGGACAACGGTTCCACCAGCCCGTCAGCCACCAGCGAGTCGAGGCAGCGGTCGCGCTGCGCCGGTTCGTCCGGCCACGCCCGCGCCAGGTCCTCGCCGTCGACCGGCCCGCTGGCCTCCCGCAGCACCCGCAGGAGCGCGCCTCGGGCCTGCCGGTCGGTGCCGTGCCAGGCCTGCCCCTTCCGGGCCGGCCCGTCGTATGCCGGGTGGCCGGCCAGCCGCCACGCGCACAGGCCCGCGACGGGGCAGTCCGCGCAGCGGGGAGCGCGCGCCGTGCAGGTCAGCGCCCCGAGCTCCATCACCCCCACGCTCCAGGTCCGCGCCCGGTCGGCGTCCCCGGGCAGCAGCGAGGTGGCCAGGTCCATCTCGGAGCGGGTGAGTGATGGGGACGCCTGCGCCCGGCCCTGGACCATGCGCGCGAACACGCGTCGCACGTTGGTGTCGACCACCGTGGCGCGCAGCCCGAAGCCGAAGCTGGCCACCGCCGCAGCGGTGTAGGTGCCGACGCCGGGCAGGTCGAGCAGCTCCTCGTGGCTGCCGGGCACCTCGCCGCCGTGCCGCTCCACCATCGCCGTCGCGGCCGCGTGCAGGCGCAGGGCCCGGCGCGGGTAGCCCAGCCGGCCCCACGCCCGCACGGCCTCGCCGGGGGCCTCGGCCGCCAGGTCCGCCGGCGTCGGCCAGCGGGTCAGCCAGGCGTGCCAGACCGGCTCGACCCGGGCGACCGGGGTCTGCTGGAGCATGACCTCCGAGACGAACACGCCCCACGGGGTCGCGTCAGGCGAGCGCCACGGCAGGTCGCGCTGCGCGACGGCGTACCAGTCGAGGACCTGCTCGTGCAGGACCGGGGTGGGGACCGCGGTGGAGCTCACGACGAGAGTGGGACCGCTCAGACGTAGCGCTCGAGGATGCTGGACTCGGCCAGGCGGGACAGGCCCTCGCGGACCGCGCGGGCGCGGCCCTCGCCGACGCCGTCGACGGCCATGAGGTCCTCGAGGTTGGCGGCCAGCAGCTTCTGCAGGCTGTCGAAGTGCTCGACCAGCCGGTCCACGATCGCGCCGGGCAGGCGAGGCACCTTGGTGAGCAGGCGGTAGCCGCGCGGGCTGACCGCCGAGTCGAGGGCGTCGCCGACGATGGAGAAGCCCAGGGCCTTGGCCCCCGCGGCCAGGTCGAGCAGCTCGGTCGAGGACAGCGCCATGAGGTCGGCGAGGACCTCCTCGACGTCCTTGTCGGTCTTGGCCGAGGGCAGGTAGTCACGGATGACCAGCTCGCGGTCGTTGCCCAGGCCGCCGGTGAGCTCCTCGAGCTGCAGGGTGAGGAGGCGGCCGTCGGTGCCGAGCTCGATGACGTAGCCGGCGATCTCGTCGCTGATCCGTCGCACCATCTCCAGGCGCTGCAGGACGCTGGCGACGTCGCGCACCGTGACCAGGTCCTCGATCTCGAGGGCGGACAGGGTGCCGGTCACCTCGTCGAGGCGGGACTTGTAGCGCTCGAGGGTCTGCAGGGCCTGGTTGGCGCGGGACAGGATCGCGCTGGAGTCCTCGAGCACGTGGCGCCGGTCGGCGACGTAGAGGGCGACGATCTGCATCGACTGGCTCACCGACACCACGGGGTAGCCGGTCTGCTTGGCGACGCGCTCGGCGGTGCGGTGGCGGGTGCCGGACTCGTTGGTCTCGATCGAGGGGTCGGGGACGAGCTGGGTGGCGGCCCGCAGGATGCGGGTGCCTTCGCGGTCGAGGACGATCGCGCCGTCCATCTTGGCGAGCTCGCGCAGGCGGGTGCTGGAGAACTCGACGTCGAGTGGGAACCCGCCGGTCGACAGCGCCTCGACGGTGCGGTCGTGCCCGAGGACTATCAGCGCCCCTGTGCGGCCGCGCAGGATGCGTTCGAGCCCGTCACGCAACTCGGTGCCCGGAGCGACAGCGGCCAGCGTAGCGCGCAGCAACTCGTCGTCGCTTCGTTCCACGATGATCGGGGTCTCCCTCGCGCCAGGTGGGCCTGTGTCATCAGCCCCGTTGTCGCGCAGTCTAACGGCCCGCGACCTGCTGCGAGTGCTCGTGACGCGCCCGTGACCCGCGAATCAGCGAGGGCTCGTCGTGGCCTGCTGCACGGCGCTGAAGATGTCGCCGACCTCGTGCACCTTCAGCCCCTCCGGCATCGTGCCGGAGCCGAGGACGCCGGTCGGGACGATCGCGGTCCGGAAGCCGAGCCGGGCCGCCTCGGCCAGCCGGCGGGGGATGCCGGTGACCGGACGGATCTCGCCGGCCAGCCCGACCTCGCCCATGGCGACGGTGCCTTGCGGCAGCGGTCGGTCCTGGACGGCGCTGGCCACCGCGAGCGCGACCGCCAGGTCGGCCGCCGGCTCGGTCAGCCGCACGCCGCCGACGGTGGACAGGTAGGTGTCGGCCTGGCGCAGCGGGACCCCCGCCCGCCGGTCGAGCACGGCCAGGATCATCGCCACCCGCGAGCTGTCCAGGCCGCTCGTGGCCCGCCGGGGCGTCGGGATCTGGGTCGGCGCCACCAGCGACTGCACCTCGGCGACCAGCGGCCGGCGCCCCTCCAGGGTGACGGTGACGCAGGTGCCCGGGACGACGAGGGTGCGGCTGGACAGGAACAGCCCGCTGGGGTCGGGCAGGCCGACGATGCCGACGTCGGACAGGTCGAAGCAGCCGACCTCGTCGGTGGGGCCGTAGCGGTTCTTGACCGCGCGGACCAGCCGCAGGCGGGAGTGCCGGTCGCCCTCGAACTGCACCACGACGTCGACGAGGTGCTCGAGCATGCGGGGACCGGCGATCGAGCCGTCCTTGGTCACGTGGCCGACGAGCAGCATGGCGATGCCGCGGGACTTGGCCGCGCCGATCAGCGACCCCGTGACCTCGCGGACCTGGGAGACGTTGCCGGCCGCGCCCTCGACCTCGGCGCTGGAGATGGTCTGCACCGAGTCGACGACGACCAGGTCCGGCTCGAGGCGCTGGACCTGGGCGAGCACGGTGGCCAGGTCGGTCTCGGAGGCGAGGTAGAGCGACTTGGCCATCGCCTCGATCCGCTCGGCACGCACCCGCACCTGGGCGGCGGACTCCTCGCCGCTGACGTAGAGCACCGTCGCGCCCTCGCGGGCCGCGCGTGCGGCGACGTCGAGCAGCAGCGTGGACTTGCCGATGCCGGGCTCGCCGGCGACGAGGACCACGGCGCCGGGCACGATGCCCCCGCCGAGCACCCGGTCGAACTCCCCGACCCCGGTGCTGCGGGCCTGGGCCCGGCGGACGTCGATGTCGCCGATCGGCAGGGCGGGGCGTTCGACGACGGCCGCCGGCGCGGTGCGCACGGAGACTGCGCCCACCTCGCTGACCGTGCCCCAGGCCTGGCACTCCCCGCACCGGCCGACCCACTTGATCGCCGCCCAGCCGCACTCGGAGCACTTGTAGCTGGGCTTGGTCCCTGCCTTTGAAGCCATGCCGCAGACCGTAGGGGAGCCCACCGACACGGGATCGCCGCCCCCGCGCGCCGTGCCTCAGCCGAAGGTGCGCCACCACAGGTTGACCGCGTAGTCGACGCCAAGGCCCTGGTGTTCGGCCAGGATCCCGTCGGCCACGGTCGGGGCGAACTCGATCCGCACGACCGCCTCGAGGTCGGACCGGGAGGCGAACTGCCACCGGGTGTCGACCTGCTCGCGCTGCCACCCCTGCCGGCGCCAGAACCGCTCGACGGCGACCGGGTCGTAGGCCGGCATGGCCCGGCGGAACCAGCCGCCGAAGGTCGAACGGGTGGCGTCGTTGTCGATGACGAACGCCGTGCCGCCGGGCGCGAGCACCCGCGCGAGCTCGGCCAGCCCCGGCTCGCAGCCCGGGCCGAAGAAGTACGCCCACCGGGCGTGGGCCACGTCGACCGAGCCGTCCTCCAGCGGCAGCTCCTGCGCCGCGCCGTCGACGACCTCGACGTTGCCCAGCCCCACGACCCGCTGCCGGGCCAGGTCCACCAGCGGCTCGTGCGGCTCGACCCCGACCACGGACGCGGCGTCCTGCGCGAACCGGGGCAGGTGGAAGCCGCTGCCGCAGCCGACGTCGAGCAGGCGCTGCCCGGACCAGTCGTGGATGCCCCGCATGGCGGCCTCGATCGCCCCGTCCGGGTCGACCCCGCGGTTCTCGACCTCGTAGACGTCCGGGGTGTCCCAGATGTTGGGGCTCGGGATGGCGTGGTCGGAGGCGGGCTGGTCGCTCACCGGTGCACCTCGGTTCACTTGTCGCGCTTGGCCTTCGGCGGCTTTCCGGCCTTGCCCGCCCCGGCCCTGCCCGCCCCGGCCTTGCCCGCCCCAGCCTTGCCCGCCCCGGCCTTGCCCGCCCCGGCCTTGCCGGCCTTCGCGCGGGGCTCGGTGGCGGCCTGGGCCTGCAGCGTCGCGGGGTGGACCAGCAGCGGCAGCAGGGTCCGGGAGCCCTTGGACCGGGCCGCCTTGACCACCGCGAGGTGGGCCTCGCAGCGGACGACCAGCTCGTCATACGCGGCCTGCCCCATGAGCTCGACGAGCTCACCGCGGTTGCTGCGGTAGACGGGCTCCTTGCCGACGTGCGCCTCGGGGTTGCCTGAGCAGTACCAGTCGAGGTCGTGCCCGCCGGGGCCCCAGCCGCGGCGGTCGTACTCGCTGATGGACACCTCGAGGTAGGACGACTCGTCCGGCAGCTCCACCGTGCGGTAGGTGCGGCGGATCGGCAGCTGCCAGCACACGTCCGGCTTGACCGTGTGCGGCTCCAGGCCACGGCGCACCGCGTGCTGGTGCAGCGCGCAGCCGTCGCCGGCGGGGAAGCCGGGGCGGTTGAGGAAGATGCAGGCGCCGTCGACCACGCGGGTCTTGAGGTCGCCGTCCTCCTTCTCGGTCCACTTCCCGTCCTGGCCGAGGTCGTGCATCTGCCACTCGTCCGGGCCGAGCCCGGCCACGGCCCGCTTGACGCGCTGCACGTCGTCCTTGTCGGTGAAGTGGGCGCCCAGCGTGCAGCATCCGTCGGAGGGCCGGTCGGCATAGATGCCGTGGCAGCCGCTGCCGTAGATGCAGGTCCACGACGAGGTCAGCCAGGTCAGGTCGCACCGGAACCGCTGCGCAGGGTCGGTCGGGTCGGTGAACTCGACCCAGGTGCGGGCGATGTCGAGCGGGGTCTCGGGCACCCGCCCAGCCTAGGCTCCCCGCACCGGTCCTGACCCGGTATGCCGCGCCGCGGCTGCCGCGCCCGGCCCACTCCTGCGGCGCGGAAGCGGCGTGGGGGTTGCGGGGTGACCTAGCCTGAGGACCATGCGGCTCGGTGTGATCGACGTCGGCTCCAACACCGTCCACCTCCTGGTGGTCGATGCCCACGCCGGCGCCCACCCGCTGCCGGCCTACTCGCACAAGATCGAGCTGCGCCTCTCGGAGTACGTCGAGGACGACGGCCGCATCTCCACCGTCGGCGCCGACCGGCTGGTCGAGTTCGTGCACGAGTGCCTCGTCATCGCCGAGGACCGCGGGGTCGAGGACCTGCTGGCGTTCGCGACCAGTGCCATCCGCGAGGCGCCCAACGGCGAGGCGGTCCTGGCGCGGGTGCGGGACGAGACGGCCACCGACCTGCAGGTGCTCTCCGGCGAGGACGAGGCGCGGCTGACCTTCCTGGCCGTGCGCCGGTGGTTCGGCTGGTCCAGCGGGCACCTGGTGGTGGTCGACATCGGCGGAGGCTCCCTGGAGCTGGCCGCCGGCCTGGACGAGGAGCCGGACGCCGCGATCAGCCTGCCGCTGGGTGCAGGCCGGCTGACCCGCGACCACCTGCCGGACGACCCGCCCAGCACGGAGGCCGTCCGGGCGCTGCGGACCTCCATCCGGGCGGACATCGCCCGCAGCCTGCGGCAGCTGACCCGCACCGGGGTGCCGCACCGCGCGGTCGGGACGAGCAAGACGATGCGCTCCCTGGCGCGGACGCTGGGCGCGGCGCCGAGCGGTGAGGGCCCCTACGTCCCCCGGGTGCTCGAGCTCAAGGCGCTGACCGACCTCGTGCCGCGGCTGGCGGCGATGACGCATGCCGAGCGTGCCGAGCTGCCCGGGGTGTCCGCCTCGCGGGCGCCGCAGCTTCTCGCCGGGGCACTGGTCGCCGAGGCGTCGATGGACCTGCTCGAGCTCGACCGCCTCGAGATCTGCCCATGGGCCCTGCGCGAGGGTGTGATCCTGCGCCGACTGGACTGGATCACCGGCGACTGAGCAGCCCTCGTTAGGCTCGTCGCCATGTCCGCCGCCGTGCAGGTCCCCGGGGCCAGGGTTGCCCTGTCGACCGCCTCGGTCTACCCCGACAGCTGCGCGGCCGCGTTCGACCTGGCCGAGCGCCTCGGCTACGACGGGGTCGAGGTCATGGTGCAGACCGACCCCGTCTCCCAGGAGGCCGGCGCGCTCGGCGCGCTGGCCCGGCTGCACGGCATACCGATCGTCTCGGTGCACGCGCCGACGCTCCTGCTCACCCAGCGGGTCTGGGGGCCGGACGCCTGGACCAAGGTGGACAACTCGGTCCGGCTGGCCCAGGAGGTGGGCGCCGGCACGGTGGTGCTGCACCCGCCGTTCCGGTGGCAGAAGGACTACGCCGCGGAGTTCGTCGACGGCATCGCGCTGCGCGAGCACGACAGCGGCATCAAGCTGGCCGTGGAGAACATGTTCCCCTGGCGGGCCCGTGGCCGGGAGCTGCTGGCCTACCTGCCGCACTGGGACCCGGTGACCCAGCCCTACGACAACGTCACGCTCGACCTGTCGCACACCGCGACCGCCGGCTCCGACGCGCTGGCCATGGCCGCCGCCCTCGGCCGGCGGCTGGCCCACGTCCACCTCGCCGACGGCCTCGGCTCGGCCAAGGACGAGCACCTGGTGCCCGGACGCGGCAGCCAGCCCTGCGGCGAGCTGTTGGAAATCCTTGCCGCACAAGGGTTCTCGGGGTCGATCGTGGTGGAGGTCGGCACCCGCCGGCTGAGCGAGGAGGAGCGCGAAGTCGACCTGGCCGAGGCGCTGGCGTTCGCCCGGCTGCACCTCGCGGCGGCGCGGGTATGAGCCCGCGGGGGCGCCGACCGGCGGGGGAGGACACCCGCGCGGTCATCCTCGCCGCGGCGCGCCAGGAGTTCGCGGGCAAGGGGTATGACGCGAGCTCGCTGCGGGCGATCGCCCGCACCGCCGGGGTGGACCCGGCGCTGGTGCACCACTACTTCGAGGGCAAGCCGGAGCTGTTCGCCGAGACGATGGAGCTGCCGGTGCGCCCGGCCCAGGTGGTAGCGGCGCTGCTCGACGGCCCGCGCGAGCAGGTCGGCGAGCGGGTCGTGCGCACGTTCTTCGGCATCTGGGACAGCCCGGACGGGCGCGAGCGGCTCGTCGCGCTGATCCGCTCGGCGGTCAGCCACGAGGAGGCCGCGCGGATGCTGCGGGAGTTCCTCGCCCGTGAGGTCTTCGGGCGGATCGCCTCGGCGCTGGGCGTCCCCGACCCCGAGCTGCGGGCCGGCCTGGCCGTCTCGCAGATGGTCGGCGTCGCGCTGATGCGCTACGTCATGGGCCTGGAGCCGATCGCGTCGGCGGACCCCGAGGAGCTCCTCGCCCACCTGGCGCCGACGCTGCAGCGCTACCTGGCCGACTGACCTGACCGAAGACCCTTGTGCCGGCCCAGCCGTCGGCCTATATTTCATCACGTGATGAATAGCCAGCTCGAGCCCGCCGTCGTCGCGGACGGCCTGCGGGTGGTGCGCGGGGACCGCGAGGTGCTGCCCGGCGTCTCGCTGACCGTCCCCCGCGGTGAGGTGGTCGGCCTGCTCGGCCCCAGCGGCGGCGGCAAGACCACCCTGTTGCGCTCCATCGTGGGGGTGCAGGTGGTGCACGGCGGGACCGTGACCGTGCTGGGGCAGCCGGCCGGCTCGGCCGGGCTGCGCTCGCGCGTGGGCTACATGACCCAGGACGCCAGCGTGTACTCCGACCTGACCGTCCGCGAGAACCTCACCTACTTCGCCGCGGTCCTGGGCGCCTCGCGGGACCGGGTCGAGGAGGCCATCGGCGAGGTCGACCTCGCCGACCACGCCGATGACCGGGTGGACCGGCTCTCCGGCGGGCAGCGCTCCCGGGTGTCGCTGGCCGCCGCCCTCGTCGGCCACCCCGAGCTGCTCGTCCTCGACGAGCCGACCGTGGGGCTCGACCCCGTGCTGCGCCGCGACCTGTGGGACCTGTTCCACCGCCTGGCCGCCGCTGGCACGACGCTTCTCGTCTCCAGCCACGTCATGGACGAGGCAACCCGTTGCGACCGGCTGCTGCTGCTGCGCGAGGGCCGCATCCTCGCCGACGACACCCCGCACGGGCTGCTCGCCCGCACCCACGCCGCGGACGCCGAGGAGGCGTTCCTGGCCCTCATCGACGCAGAGGTGCGCGCATGAACCCCCGCCTGACCCTGGCCACCGCCACCCGGGTGCTGCGCCAGGTCCGCTCCGACCACCGCACCCTGGCGCTGCTGCTCGTCGTGCCCTGCGTGCTCATCGGGCTGCTCGCCTGGATCTTCCAGAACACCCCCGTGTTCGACCACATCGGGGCGCCGCTGCTCGGGGTCTTCCCGTTCGTCGTGATGTTCCTCGTGACCAGTGTGACCACGTTGCGCGAGCGCTCGACCGGCACGCTCGAGCGGCTGCTGTCCACCCCGCTGGGCAAGGGAGACTTCCTGGCCGGCTACGCGCTGGCCTTCGGGGCCCTGTCGGTCGTCCAGGCCCTGGTCGCCACGGCCTTCGCCGTCTGGGTCTGCGGGCTGGACGTCGCCGGTGCGCTGTGGCTCCTGGTCGTCATCGCGGTCGCCGACGCGGTCCTCGGCACCGCCCTCGGGCTGTTCTTCAGCGCCTTCGCCCGGACCGAGTTCCAGGCCGTCCAGTTCATGCCGGCGGTCGTGCTGCCGCAGTTCCTGCTCTGCGGACTGCTCATCGCCCGCGACCGGCTGCCCGACGTGCTCCAGGCCGTCTCCGACGTGCTGCCGCTGTCCTACGCCGTGGACGCCATGAAGACCGTGACGACGAGCGTCGACGCCGGCCCCGACGTCGCCGGGGACGTGGCCATCGTGGCCGGCTTCATCGTCGGTGCCATCGCGCTGGGCTCGCTGACCCTGCGTCGCCGCACGCCGTGACGAGGAGCACTTCCGTCGGGCACTAGCCTGTGCGCTGGCAGGCACCCACGAGGAGCCGGCCGGCAACGCGGCGAGGACCCTCGCCGGCAGGTGAGCAAGCGGAGGACATGACCGTGGTGGATGCGAGCGCCGTGCTGCGCCAAGGGCTGCTGCAGCTGAGCAAGAGCGACCAGGTGCGCAGCGTGATCGAGAGGGCGCCGGTGAGCCGCAGCGTGGTCAAGCGCTTCGTGCCCGGTGACGCCACGGGCGACGCGGTCCGGGCCGCCGGCGACCTGGCCGCGACCGGCCGCCTGACCACGATCGACTACCTCGGCGAGGACACCCTCGACCTCGCCCAGGCGCAGGCGACCCGCGACGCCTACCTGGCCCTGCTGTCGGCGCTGTCCGACGCCGGCCTGACCCAGGGCGGCAAGGCCGAGGTCAGCGTCAAGCTCAGCGCGGTGGGGCAGTACCTCCCCGGCGACGGCGAGAAGATCGCCCTCGAGCACGCCCGCGAGATCTGCGAGGCGGCGGCCAGGGCCGGCACCACGGTCACCCTCGACATGGAGGACCACACCACGACGGACTCCACGCTGCAGGTCCTGCGCGAGCTGCGCCAGGACTTCCCGTGGGTGGGGGCGGTGCTCCAGGCCTACCTGCACCGCACCGAGGCCGACTGCCGCGACCTCGCCGCCGCGGGCAGCCGGGTCCGCCTGTGCAAGGGCGCCTACAAGGAGCCCGAGTCGGTGGCCTTCCAGTCCAAGGAGGACGTCGACAAGTCGTACGTCCGCTGCCTGAAGGTGCTCATGGCCGGCGAGGGCTACCCGATGGTCGCCAGCCACGACCCGCGCCTGGTCGAGATCGCCGGCGCGCTCGCGGCCAAGCACGACCGTGCCGCCGACTCCTTCGAGTACCAGATGCTCTACGGCATCCGCCCCGAGGAGCAGCGCCGCATCGCCGACCGGGGCGACCAGATGCGCGTCTACATCCCCTACGGCGAGGAGTGGTACGGCTACCTCATGCGCCGGATGGCGGAACGCCCCGCCAACACGATGTTCTTCCTGCGAGGCTTGGCCACCAAGGGCTGACGCGGGCGGCCGGCGTCCGGGGCGGACCCGGGCGCCGCTGCCGGCCGGCGGACGAGGGAGGACGGCATGGGCACGGTCGCGATCTTTGGTGCAGGGGTCATGGGCGAGACCCTGCTGTCCGGGCTGGTGCGCGCCGGCCGCGACGCCGGCGACATCATCGTCACCGAGCGCCGGGAGGACCGGGCCGCCGAGCTGCGGGCGAAGTACGGCGTGCGCAGCATGGCCAACGCCGACGCCGCCGCGGCCGCCGACACCCTCGTGCTCGTGGTCAAGCCACAGGACATGGGTGGCCTGCTGGAGGAGATCCGTGACCACCTGACGGCGGGCAGTCTGGTCGTCAGCCTGGCCGCCGGGATCACCACGTCATACCTGCAGGAACGGCTGCCCGAGGGCACGCCGGTGGTCCGCGTCATGCCCAACACCCCGGCGCTGGTCGACCAGGGCATGGCGGCCATCAGCGCCGGCAGCCACTGCGACGAGGCGCACCTGGCCGAGGCCGAGCAGCTGCTGCGCTCGTGCGGCAAGGTGCTGCGCGTCCCCGAGAAGCACCAGGACGCGGTGACCGCGATCAGCGGCTCCGGGCCGGCCTACATCTTCTACGTCGTCGAGGCGATGATCGAGGCCGGCGTGCTGCTGGGGATGCCCCGAAGCACCTCCACCGAGCTGGTCGTCCAGACGCTGTACGGCGCGGCGACCATGCTCAAGGAGACCGGCCAGCACCCCACGGTGCTGCGCGAGCAGGTCTCCAGCCCCGGCGGCACCACGATGGCCGCGCTGCGCCAGCTCGACGACCACAAGGTCCGGGCCGCGTTCCTCACCGCCATGGAGGCCGCCGCGGCACGCTCGGCCGAGCTCGCCTCGGGCAACGACTGAGACCGGGCGAAACCCGCTCGCCCGGCGGATGTCTGTCGTGTGATCCTCTGGCATGACCTCGATCGACGTGCGCCCCGTCAGCCCCGCCGACTGGCGCGCGTACCGCGACGTCCGTCTCGCGATGCTGCTCGACGCTCCGTGGGCGTTCGGTTCGACGCACGCCGACGCCCTCACCATCGACGACGACGGCTGGCGCGAGCGCGTCAGCTCCGCGGAGTACTGGCTCGCGTGGTGCGGCGGCGACCCGGTCGGCTCGGTCTGTCTGTCCGACCGCCTCGCCGAGCAGCCCGGCGAGGCCAACATCTTCGGGATGTGGGTCGACCCCACGGTCCGCGGCCGGTCCATCGGCGCCCGGCTGGTGCAGGCGGCCCTGGCGCGGGCGCGGGAGGCCGGCAAGAAGCGCGTCATCCTGCACGTCGTCGACAGCAACCCCGCGGCGCGCCGCCTCTACGAGCGGATGGGCTTCGCCGCCACGGGGCGCACCGAGCCCTACCCGCACGATCCGGACGTCCGCGAGGTCGAGATGGCCTGCGACCTCTGAGCACAGCGGGTTTCCCATGAACGGCAGGGGAGTTCAGGGTGAACTCCCGGTCGCCACCCGTCGCGTGCCCGACGAGTCCATGGGATCGTGACGTCATGTCGGACATCGCCGTGCGCACCCTCAGCGAAGACGAGTGGCAGGACTACCGCCAGGTCCGCCTGGCCGCCCTGGCGGAGTCGCCCGAGGCGTTCGTCGCCACCCACGCCGAGGAGTCCGGCTACGACGAGGACTTCTGGCGGCAGCGGATGCGCCGCTCGAGCCGCATCCTCGCCGAGCGTGAGGGCACGGTCGTCGGCGTCGTGAGCGTGGGCTCCTCCTCGGAGGAGCGCGAGGACGTCGCCGAGCTGTTCGGCCTGTGGGTCGCGCCCCAGCACCGCGGCTCCGGGGTGGCGTGGAAGCTGGTCCAGGCCGGCGCCGACCAGGCCAAGGCCGAGGGCAAGGCCCACCTCGTCTACTGGGTCGGCACCGACAACGGCCGGGGCGTGGCCTTCGCCAGCAGTTTCGGCTTCCGCACCACCGACTACCGTCGCCCGATGCGGGTGGTCAGTGAGGAAGAGGGCGCCGAGGAAATGGCCATGGTGCTGCCCCTGGGTGCCGACCCCGGGGCGGTCCCCAGCACGATGATGCGGTGACCACAGCCGGTATGCCGGGTGGCCGGCATACCGGGGAGGCTCGCGTCAGGGACGCGAGGCGAGGCGCTCGAGCAGCTCGGTGGGGCCGCTGACGATCAGCGTGTGATGGGCGGTCACCTTGGTCTCGGGGACGGCGTGGGTGAAGTCCTCGCCCGGTGCCTTGACCCCGACCACGGTGACGCCGTACTTGCTGCGGATCTGGCTCTGCGCCAGCGTGAAGCCGACCGTCTCGCGGGGCGGGGCCATCTTGACGATCGCGTAGCCGTCGTCGAACTCGATGTAGTCCAGCAGCTTGCCGTTGACCAGGTGCGCCACGCGCCGGCCCGAGTCGGCCTCCGGGCGGATGACGTGGTGCACGCCGATCCGCTGCAGGATCCGCTTGTGCTCGGGGGAGACCGCCTTGGCCCACACCGAGGGCACCCCGGCGTCGACGAGGTTGCTCGCGGCCAGGATCGAGGCCTCGATCGAGGTGCCGATGCCGACGACCGCGATGCGGAAGCTGCCGGCGCGGGTCGACTCGATCGCCGAGGGGTGGGAGGCGTCGCCCACGACGACCTTGCCGACCTTGCCGACGAACTGCTCGGCGATCGCCGGGTCCTTCTCGACCGCGAGGACCTTGTGGCCGAGCCGGTGCAGCTCCATCGCCGCGGACGCACCGAACCGGCCCAGACCGATGACCACGACGTCCTCGTCGTACAGCCGGTTCCTCGCCATCAGGGTCCTCCGCGTGCGTCTCGGTGATGCGACGCACACCCCCGCAGGGGGCATGCGCCCGGTAGCGTGCCAGTCATGCCCACACAGGCGCGCGTGATCTGGGACCAGAGTTTCACGGCATACGACTTCGGCGCCTCCCACCCCATGAACCCGCTGCGCCTCGACCTGACCGCGCGGCTATGCGACGCGTTCGGCCTCTTCTCCCGCCCGGACGTAGAGGTGGTCAGCCCGCCCGTCCCCGACGACGACCTGCTGCTCACCGTCCACGACGCCGACTACGTCGCGGCGGTGCGCCAGGCGTCGGCCGACCCTCGCTCGGCGGACTTCTCCCGGGGCCTGGGCACCGAGGACGACCCGGCGTTCACCGGGATGCACGAGAGCAGCGCCCGTGTCGCGGCCGGGTCGGTCGACGTCGCCCGCGCCGTGTGGCGTGGCGAGGCCGAGCACGGGGTGAACTTCTGCGGCGGGCTGCACCACGCCATGCGCGACCACGCCGCCGGCTTCTGCATCTACAACGACGCCGCCATCGCCATCCAGTGGCTGCTCGACCACGGCGCGGAGCGGGTCGCCTACGTCGACGTCGACGTCCACCACGGCGACGGGGTCGAGCGGATCTTCTGGGACGACCCCCGGGTCATGACCGTCTCGCTGCACGAGAGCGGCCGGATGCTCTTCCCCGGCACCGGCTTCCCCGGCGACATCGGCGGGCCCGACGCCGAGGGTTCCGCGGTCAACGTCGCACTGCCTCCGGGCACCGGCGACGCCGCCTGGCTGCGGGCGTTCCATGCCGTGGTCCCGCCGCTGCTGCGGGCGTTCCGTCCGCAGGTGCTGGTCAGCCAGCACGGGTGCGACTCACACTTCCTGGACCCCCTGGCCCACCTCGCGCTGTCCGTCGACGCCCAGCGCACGTCCTACGACAGCCTGCACCGGCTGGCCCACTCCGAGTGCGACGGCCGGTGGGTCGCCCTCGGCGGCGGGGGCTACGAGCTGGTCGACGTCGTGCCGCGCGCGTGGACCCACCTGACCGCCATCGCCGCCCACCAGCCGATCCCGCTCGACGCCGACGTGCCTGACGACTGGCGCGAGCACATCCGGATGGAGTACGCCCGGGTCGCCCCGCAGCGGATGGGTGACGGGGTTGCCGAGGGCGGCGTGATGTGGTGGCGCTCGTGGGAGGTCGGCTACGACCCGGAGGACCCGGTCGACCAGGCCGTCATGGCCACCCGCAAGGCCGTCTTCCCGCTCCACGGGCTCGACGTCTGGTTCGACTGAGCCGCCCGCGTCCGCTCCCCGGGAGGCCCCGGGTAAGCAACGGTGGGGCGAGGTGCGCAACATAACGGGTCATTCCCGGCGTGTCGGGTGGACAAGCGGCGGATATACGCTCCAAGTCGCTTCCCACGAGTCACACCAGCCCCTATCGTGACTGATGCATTGACGGGCAGGGTCGCCGGCGAGCCGGGCGGCGACAGGGTCCCGTCCCGAGGATCGAGGTGCACACCATGGCTACAGAGCGGCAGCTCTCCGAGGTGCGGTTCCTGACCGTTGCCGAGGTTGCCTCGATCATGCGTGTGTCGAAGATGACCGTCTACCGCCTGGTCCACGGTGGGGAGCTGCCGGCGGTGCGCGTCGGACGTTCCTTCCGGGTCCCGGAGGACGCGGTCCACGAGTACCTGCGGACTTCCTACATCGACACCGCGTGAACGTGAGCAACCACGGGTGAGGGCGGACCGGACCTGATCCGGGCCGCCCTCGCGCGTCTCGCGGCGTCTCAGCGCCGGAGGGGGTCGTTGGTGCCCGCGACCAGCAAGGTGCCCGGTGACGGACCACGGGGGCTGCCCGGCCGGACCCCGGACAGCCCCCGTGAGCAGGGGAGCGCGTGCGCGCGGTGCCTCAGCGGGTGTCGACCGCCGTCAGGTCGACCTTCACGCTTGCGCCGGTGTAGAGCTGGCTGAGCACGTAAACCGTGCCCGGCGGGATCGTCGCCGACTCGTCGGCCGAGGCGGTGGCCGCCGAGCCGGTGAGCTGGCAGGAGCTGTCCAGGAAGTACAGGTCCAGGTCCCATCCGGCGGGGTTGTCGCTGGTGCCCTTGACGGTCGCCGAGTGCAGCCCGTCGCCGAAGCCGGCGGGCAGCTTGCTGACCCAGCCGTCGGCGCCCTGGGAGGCCGGCGGGAAGGTGCAGGCGGTGTTCATCTCGGTGCCGGTGACGCCGAAGACGTTCTGCAGCCCGGTGGGGTCACCCGCGGCCGGGTTGTTGGCTGTGATCGTGCCCGAGTCGGTGAACGGCGGGTCGGTGGCGACCGAGCCGTTGCCGACGGTGGCCCCCGAGCCGAAGACCTCGACGTCGGCGACCTGGGCATAGGTCGAGGTGTCGCCCTGCACCGAGTCGATGAAGAACCGCACGTAGCCGGCCTTGACCGGCTTGGCCAGGGTGAACGTGGCGAAGTTCAGGTCCGGCGCTGTCGGCCGCGGCGCCTGGTAGCCGAACGCCCCTGTCCGGGCGGTCGTCCAGGTGACGCCATCGATCGACGTCTGCACGGTGAAGTCCTTCAGCGCCGAGAACCGGGAGGCGTTGGTGGCCTTGTAGGCGCTGATCCGCACCGAGGACACGGTGGCAGGGGCGGCCAGCTTCACCGTCGCCCGCTGGTCAGGACCAGCGTTGTATGCCGTGCCGGTGTCGGCCGTCGACCATACCGACGCGGCGGTGTCGTCGAAGGCGAACTTCGCCGGGCTGCCCGGGTCTTCGCTCGAGGCGGAGACCACCCGGGCGCCGGCCGCCGTCGAGGCCAGGTTGGGGGCCAGCCGGACCGTGCGGCTGGCCTTCTGCCCCGCGGTGACGGTGAGCCCTTCGATGGTCTGCACGCCGAAGCCGGGCGCCTGGATGGTCAGCGGGTAGGTGCCGGAGACCGCCTTGACGGTGAAGTCGCCGGTGGAACCGGTGCGCCCGAGCGGCGTCACGCGTGCCTCGAACCGGCCCAGGATGACCTTGGCGCCCCGGATCGGCTGGCCGGTGGTCGCGTTGACCAGGGTCAGCGCGACGGTGCCGTTGCGGGCGGCCGCTGGGTGGTCGAAGGCCGGGGTGGGGTCGACGTCGTCGCCGGTGTCCGACACCGCCGAAGCGCCGGCGCCACGCTTGGCGAACACGGACCAGATGAGGTCGGTGTCGTCGCCGTGGTAGCGGTCGAGGTCAGCCGCAAGGATCCCGTCGCGGGCGTCGAGGAACGAGGGGTCCGGGGCCGTCAGAGGCATCCCGTCGGTGACGATCCGGGCCGCGACCTCACCGCCTCGGGCTGCGCCGTACTTCGCGACCAGCGCCTTGCGCAGGTCCCACAACATCGCCGTCCAGATCTCCCCGTCGGCGTGGACCTCCGGGCCGGTCAGGTCGTAGCCGATGTCGCCGAACGTGGTGGGGTCCTGGTCGTAGTTCCAGTTGCGGATGCCGCGGGTGGCGTTGCCGGTGACGTACTGCCCCACGACCGGCTTGGTCAGCAGGCCGGCGTCGAAGCCGTGGTTCAGGGCGTACCAGTCGGACCAGCCCTCACCCATCGAGCCCGCCTGCTGCGAGCCGAGGGCCGAGCCGCCCGCGACGTAGCGGTTGGACAGGCCGTGGGTGTACTCGTGCTGGATCACCGACATGTCGAAGCTGCCGTCGGCGTAGGGCCCTTCGAACGCGTCGTTGATCGGCTCCCAGAGGAACATCCCGCTCCACGGCGGGATGCCGTCGTCGAGCGTGAGCATGTAGGCGTTGTCGCGCCCGGTGTACGTCGGCGAGCCCCCGCTGGCCGCGCCGGCCTGGACCAGCCCGAGGATCGGGTCACCGCCCTGTCCGCCGTTCGTGCCGTTGTCCACCTGGAAGTTGCCGGCCGACTCGGTGAACCCGTAGCCGTAGTACTCGTCGTGGATCCGGTTGTGCTGGAAGAACAGGTTGGTCGCCGCCGGGTTGAGGTCCTCGGCGTAGGAGGGCGGCACCGTCGCCCCGTCGGTGGCCCGCCACTGGTTGGAGTAGGCGTAGCTGAAGCTGCCCGTCGGGGAGACCGGGCGCGGCCCCTGGTCGGCCGGCACCTCGAAGTTGCTCCAGTTGGCGTACGTGTCGGCGTTGTTGCCCAAGGTGGTGATGCCCGTGCCGACCAGGCCGGTCGGGTCGACCCATCCCTTGGGTGAGGCCGTGGTCGGGCCGAACGACTGCTGTCGCGGCTGCCCGCCGTTGGCTGCCCCCGGGTAGTTGTCGTAGACGGTGCCCTGCGGGTCGGACTCGTGGTCGACCACGGACGCGCGGTAGAGGGTCTTGCCGCTGCTCGCGTCGAGAATGACCTCCCACGCCTGGTCCAGGTCCTTCACGAAGTAGACCTTGTACGCCGCGACGGCCCCCGAGCGGGTGCCGAAGGTAACCTTCTTGACGTAGGAGGGACCGGCGAACGGCCCTCGGGCGAAGCGGGTGTAGCCCGCCTGGGTGCCGTCCACGGCCGGCACGAACGCCACGCCCTTGGCGAGGGCGCCGCTCGCCGCGAGCAGGGCCTGGGTCGGCGAGAGCGACCACGAGCCGGTCACCTCGGTGCCCGGCGTGGGGTCCCCGGCGTAGGAGAGCACTTTGCCGTCCCTGGTGACCGCGACGTTGAGGCGGCCGCCGCGCGCGGCGGGCACTCCGTCATACACCTGGACGAAGTCCACCACGTGCGTGCCGGTGGTCGGCAGCTCGTGGTCGCGCACCACGGCCAGCCCGGCGACCTGCGCCGAGGTGAGCCCGAAGGCGGCCGGCTGGGAGGCGAGGAACGCCCGGGCGACGTCGACGGCGCTGCCACCCCGCGTGCCGGTGAGGTAGCCGTCGGCACGGCGCAACGACCTCAGCGTGCCGAACCGCTCGTCCCACGTGGCCCGTGCCCCGGGTCCGGCCGAGGCGAGCAGTGCCCGCGCGGCGTCCGTGGCGGCCCGGGCGGGGGCTACGGCGGAGGCGACGGTGCGCGTGTCCAGGGTCTGGTCGAGGGAGGAGGCCACGTCCCCCAGGGCCGGTACGGAGGGTGCCGAGGCGGCCGGGACGCTGGCCGCGGCCAGCGGTGCAGTGACGAGGGCGGTGCCGGCCAGGCACACCCCCAACGCGGTGAGGCGGGAGGCGCGCGTCCGCCCGCGGAAGCCAGGAATCCGTGTCACTGGTCTCTCCAGGTGTCAGGGGGTGCTGGACCCCGTTGGCACCAGAACGAGGGCCCGGCCCACCGGGTTACGCGCCGCGATTTTCCGAAGGGGTGCCCGGGACGCTAGGCTGACCCGGACTGTTCGGCGAGGTGCGGAGTACGTGCCCGGCGTCGGCACACGCACCAACCACCAATTTCGGCTGGTCCCACGCGGGTGAGCCGCGTGCGACCGGCAGGACAAGGCAAGGACAGACATGGGCTCAGTCATCAAGAAGCGCCGCAAGCGGATGGCCAAGAAGAAGCACCGCAAGCTGCTGCGCAAGACGCGTCACCAGCGTCGCAACAAGAAGTAACCGGAACACCTTCTGGTCCGAAGGCCTCCTCACCGCCCGCGGTGGGGAGGCCTTCGTCGTCCCGGTATGCCGGGCCGGCACCGACCGGGCGCGCCCACCGCCTGTGAGACATCCGACGACTTCTCCCTTTCCGGGCAGGCCTCGGTAGGATTCCGGGCACGGACGCGTCGCGTGGGCGCGAGGTCGAGGCAAGGCAGGTGAGCTGTGGCGAACGTCGTGCTCGTCACGGGCGTCTCGCGGTACCTCGGGGGGCGTTTCGCGCGCCTCCTGACGGCGCAGCCGGACATCCAGCGGGTCATCGGCGTCGACGTCATCCCGCCCCCGCACGACATCGGCACCGCGGAGTTCGTCCGGGCCGACATCCGCAACCCGATGATCGGCAAGATCATCACCCAGGCCGAGGTGGACACCGTCGTCCACATGAACGTCATCGCCACCCCGGTGACCGCGGGTGGGCGGGTCTCCCAGAAGGAGATCAATGTCATCGGCACGATGCAGCTGCTCGCCGCGTGCCAGAAGGCCCCGAGCATCTCGCGCCTCGTGGTGAAGTCCTCGGCCTCGGTCTACGGCTCCTCCCCGCGCGACCCGGCGATGTTCACCGAGGACATGGGGCCCAAGGCCCTGCCGCGCGCGGGCTTCGGCAAGGACTCGGTCGAGGTCGAGGGCTACGTGCGCGGCTTCTCGCGCCGCCGTCCCGACGTCGAGATCTCGATGCTGCGCTTCGCCAACATCATCGGGCCCGGCATCAGCACCAGCCTGACTGACTACTTCACGCTGCCGGTGGTTCCGGTCCCGCTCGGGTTCGACGCCCGGCTCCAGTTCGTCCACGAGGACGACGCCCTGCAGGCGCTGCTGCTGGCCACCACCGGCCCATCCGTGGGCATCGTCAACGTCGCCGGCGACGGCGTCATCACGGTCCAGCAGGCAGCCAGGCTGGTCGGTCGCCCGACTGTGCCGGTGCCGATCTCGGCAGGCGGCCTGCTCGGCCAGCTCGTCCGCCGGGCTGGCCTCGCCGACTTCTCCCCGGACCAGATGCAGTTCCTCGCCTTCGGGCGAGGCATGGACACCACCCGCATGCGCGAGGTGCTGCACCTCGAGCCGCGCTTCACCACGCGGGGCGCCTTCGAGGACTTCGCCCGGCACTCCGGCCCCCTGGTCCCTGGTGCCGACATGGTGGCCGCTGCGGTCGACCAGCTCGCCGGCTCCGCGGCCGGCGTCCTGTCGCACGCGCTCGGCCCGGGGAGGAAGAGCTGATGGACGACCCCAACGTCGTGCCCCTGAGGGCGACCCCGGGAGCCGAGGCCTCCGGGGCCGGCCAGGCCCGTCGCCCGCGCCCGTCGGGTGTCGACGCCCTGGCCGCGGGTGCCGCCCGGGCCAGCGGTGAGCGGGCCAAGCGGCGCAGCACCCCGCTCATCGGCGACCCCGCGGACAACGGCGCCCCGCCGGTCAAGGCCCACCGGCCCCGCCCGGTCGCCAAGCCAAGGCCCGTTGCCGCGGCGGAGGGCAAGGCCAGGACCCGCGCCAAGGGTGAGGCGCGCCGCACGGGCACGCGCCGCACCGCACCTGCGACGGCGCCAGCCCCCGAGCCCCAGCCGACCGAGGCTGCCCCGGCGGCCGACCGCATCCACGTCAGCGGGGTGGAGGAGCTGGTCCGGGCCGCCGTGAGCATCCTGCGGACCGCAGCCCAGGCCGCGGGCCTGTCCGGTGAGGAGGTCGAGCGCCAGGTGGCCGGCACGCTGGCCTTCCTGCGCCGCCGGCTGACCGGCGACTACACCGTCGACGACTTCGGCTTCGACCCCGACTTCACCGAGCACGTCTACCTGCCGTTGCTGCGCCCGCTCTACCGGTCGTGGTTCCGCGTCGAGGTGCGGGGCATCGAGAACATCCCCGCCGAGGGCGGCGCGCTGGTCGTGGCCAACCACTCCGGCACCGTGGCGCTGGACTCGCTGATGACCCAGGTGGCGGTGCACGACGAGCACCCGGCTCACCGGCATCTGCGGATGCTCGGCGCCGACCTGGTGTTCCAGACCCCCGTGGTCGGCGACCTGGCCCGCAAGAGCGGCTCGACCCTGGCCGCCAACGCCGACGCCGAGCGGCTGCTGTCCTCCGGCGAGCTGGCCGGCGTGTGGCCCGAGGGGTTCAAGGGCATCGGCAAGCCGTTCAGCGAGCGGTACAAGCTGCAGCGGTTCGGCCGGGGCGGCTTCGTCTCGGCGGCCCTGCGCACCGGCGTGCCGATCATCCCGTGCTCGATCGTCGGCGCCGAGGAGATCTACCCGATCATCGGCAACATGAAGGCCGTTGCCCGGCTGCTCGGCGCGCCCTACGCCCCGATCACGCCGACCTGGCCGCTGCTGGGGCCGCTCGGTCTGATCCCGTTGCCCAGCAAGTGGATCATCGAGTTCGGCGCCCCGGTGGAGACCGACTCCCTGGGGCCGCAGGCGGCGGACGACCCGATGCTCGTGTTCGACCTCACCGACCAGGTCCGCGAGACGATCCAGCAGACGTTGTACTCCCTGCTGATGCAGCGGCGGTCGGTCTTCTTCTGAGCCGGCGGGTCAGGGGAGCTTGGGCAGGGTGGGGGTGGTCAGTGTCTGACCGAGGCCACCCACGACGCCACCCACGGTGCCCACCACCGAACCGACCGGGTCGGGCACGGGCAGGCTGATGGAGGCGGAGCTGCCCGAGGGGCTGACCTTGACGCCGCCGGAGCCCACGCTGGCGCCACCGACGCCCGGGAGGGAGGCGCTGATGCCCCCGGAGGGCTTGCCTCCGGACGAGCTGCCGCCGACCGTGGCGCCGGGCAGCGGCACCGAGATGGAGACGCCCGGGAGGGGCGAGGCGGACACCCCGCCGCCGCCCAGGCTCACCGAGCCGGCGGACGGCACGAGCGGGGGCAGCGAGGCGGTGCCGCTCGGCAGGCCAAGGCCGCGCACCGGCGTCGTCGGGACTGCGGTGCTGGACGGCAGGGAGGGCAGTGAGGCGGGGCCGTGCCCACCGCCCGTGGTGTCCAGTGCCGAGCAGGCCGACCCGCACACCGCCACCTTGCGGGCCACCGCCTCGTCGCCGAGCTGGAGCACGGAAAGCAGCCGGTCGACCGCGGGCACGCTGGCCGCGGGAACGCGCGAGCGCAGCGCCTGGACCTGGGGCAGCGCCCGTGCGGTGAAGTCCTGGACCGCGATGAGGGCCTGCTGGTCGTGGTCGCGGTCGTACAGCGCGAGGAGGGTGCGCTGGCCGCCGAGCGTGGCGTCGTAGGCCGCGCCGAGGGCCTCGTCATAGGGGGCCGGGTCGGTGGTCCCACCGTCGGCGAGGTCGCCGGCCTCGGAGATGTGCTGCTGGGCCTGGGCGAGCAGGGTCAGCCCGCGGTCGTGCTCCGAGCCGGCGAGCTGGACCGCGGCCGTGTCGAGCAGCTGCTTGACGGGGTAGAGCGCCGTGCCGGGCAGGGCTGCACGCGAGACGACACCGACGGCCGCCGAGGCGACCAGCACGGTGGCGGCAGCACCGACCAGCACCCGCGGCAGGCCCTTGCCGATGACGAGCACCAGCGGGCCACCACCGGGGACCTGGCGAACGGCGGCCGGCCTGGCGGGGCGGGCGGGCAGCGTCTGCGCCTCAGCCCGCAGCCGCGCGCCGAGCTGCTCGACGAACTCCGGGCGCGGGGCGCACGCGGGACCGTCGAGGGTGGGGATGCGCGAGGCCGTGCCGACGAGGGCCGCGATCTCGTCGTCGGCGGCCGGAGCCCCCTCGAGTGCGCGGTGGAAGAGGTCGGCGCGGCGGCTCAGCAACGGCATACCGGCGTTCCCTCCCCTGTGGTGGTGACTGTTGAAGACTGCGGCCCCATGCGTGTGGTTCGTCCTGAGAACGACGGGTCGGGCCGGAAGTTACGCAGGCGGAGGTTCGCGCTCATCGCTCAGAGCACCTCCCCGTCCAGGGCCCGGTGCAGGGCGCGGACGGCCCGCAGCTGCAGCTGCTTGACGGCCCCCTCGGACTTGCCGATCACGGCGGCCGTCTCGGCCAGGGACAGGCCCTGCAGGAAGCGCAGCACGACGCACTCGGCCTGCTCCGGCTTGAGGTCGCGGACAGCCTCGAGCAGGCGGGTGTCGCGCAGGTGCTGGAGCACCTCGGTCTCCGGCGCGTCGACCCGACGGTCGGCGTCGAGCATGTCGGCGGTGCTGACCTCGAGGCGGAACCGCGCCGACTTGGCGTGGTCGGTGATGAGGTTGCGGGCGATGGTCACGAACCACGCCGCGATGTCGCGACCCTGCCAGGAGAAGGAGTCGATCCGGCGCAGCGCGCGCACGAACGTCTCGGAGGTGAGGTCCTCGGCCAGGTGCCGTGATCCCACGCGCACGTAGACGTAGCGGTAGACCAGGTCGACGTAGCGCTCGTAGAGCAGCCCGAACGCCTCGGCGTCGCCGCCCTGGGCCAGCTCGACGAGGGCGGCCACCCGGTCCATGTCCTCCGGGACGCCGCCTGGCTGCTGCAGCGCGGTGCCGCCCCCGCCGGGCGCCCCGCCGCCGGCCGCGGCGAGCAGGACGCGGAGGCTGTCCAGGAACGACCGCGTGGCGTCGCCCAGGCCGTGGTCGGGCAGGACCGGTATGCCGGCCGGCACCGGGGCAGGCGCAGCCCACCGCGCCGCACGGGCGCGGCCCCGGCGCGCGGGCATGCTCACGCGACCCTGCATCCTCCGGCTCACGATGGGGCAACCTCCTCGGCGGACAGTCTCCCCAAAGTCGCCCGAAATGTCAGGGGGGTCCGGCGTGAAACCCGCCTCGGGCGGCCCTCAGCGGCGCAGCCGGCGGGCCGAGGCCGCCGCGAGGGCTCCGGCCAGGGCCGTGGCCCCCGCCGCCTGGAGGCCGAGCTTGGCCGCCTTGCGCTTGGTGCGGTAGTCGCGCACCTGCCAGCCGTGGGCACGGGCGTGCTCGAGCAGCCGGGCGTCGGGGTTGATCGCGTAGGGGTGGCCCACCAGGGACAGCAGCGGGATGTCGTTGGCCGAGTCGGAGTAGGCCGAGCAGCGGGACAGGTCCAGCCCCTCCTGCTCCGCCAGGGCGCGCACCGCCACCGCCTTGGCCTCGCCGTGCAACGGCTCGCCCTCGAGGCGACCGGTGTAGAGGCCGTCCTCGGTCTCCGCCACCGTGCCGAGCGCGCCGGACAGGCCGAGCCGCCGGGCGATGACCTCGGCGACCTCGATCGGCGTGGCCGTGACCAGCCAGACCCGCTGCCCGGAGTCGAGGTGCATCTGCGCCAGGGCGTGCGTGCCGGGCCAGATCTTCTCGCCCATCACCTCGTCGTAGATCTCCTCGCCGATCTCGGTCAGCTCGGTGACCGAGTGGCCGGCGACGTAGCCCAGGCCCTGCTCGCGGATCTTGGCGACGTGGTCGAGGTTCTCCCCGACGGCGAGGAACCACGCCTGCTTCCACAGCATCGCGGCGATGTCGCGGGCGCCGAAGAACTTGCGCCGGTAGAGGCCCTTGGCGAGGTGGAAGACGCTCGCGCCACGCAGCAGCGTGTTGTCGAGGTCGAAGAACGCGGCGGCGGTCGGGTCCACCGGCACCGCCAGGGCGTGGTCGAGGCCATCCGGCAGGTGGACAGCAGCGGCGACGGTCTCGTGCTCGTCGGGCCCCGCCGGCAGCTCCATGACACCAGCCTAGACCGGGCCGGAGGGGGCGGCCGCGCGGCATACAGTGGTGAGGTGCCTGCCACCCCCGCACCGCGCATCACCCTGATCGGCAAGCCGGGCTGCCACCTGTGCGACGACGCCCGCGAGGTCATCTCCCGGGTGGCCGACGATCTCGGCGTCGGCTGGCAGGAGTGGTCGGTGCTCGAGGACGAGGAGCTCCTCGCGGAGTACGCCGAGCAGATCCCGGTCACGCTCGTGGACGGCCGCCAGCACGACTTCTGGAGGGTCGACGAGCGGCGCCTGCGCGCCGCGCTCGGGGGCTGAGCCGCGCATTGTCGGTGACATCGCTCACCTACCAGACGGCGGGGTCGGTTCGCGACTTTGTGCGTGTGTTCACAAAGACCTACCCTGAGGTGAACCCACGCGCTCCAGTCCGGCCTTGTGACGTCCGGACCTGTACGGAAGGAGCCGGTGCGACAGTGACCGCCGACCCCGCAGCCCGTCGAGGAATCCCCGACGCGACAGTTGCCCGGCTACCTGAGTACCTGCGTGCCCTGACGGACCTCGCCGAGCGAGGCATCACCTCCGTCTCCTCCGAGGAGCTCGCGACCGCGGCAGGGGTGCGTTCGGCCAAGCTGCGCAAGGACCTCTCCCACCTCGGCTCGTACGGCGTGCGCGGGGTCGGCTACGAGGTCGACCTGCTCGCCTACGAGATCTCCCGTGAGCTCGGCCTGACCCAGGACTGGCCCGTGGCCATCGTCGGGCTGGGCAACCTCGGGCACGCCCTGGCCAACTACTCCGGCTTCGTCACCCGCGGCTTCCGCGTCGTCGCGCTGCTGGACCACGACCCTGACATCGTCGGCCAGCACATCGCCGGGGTGGCTGTCCGCCCGATGGACGACCTCGAGCGGGTCGCCGAGGTGGACGGCATCGCCATCGGCGTCATCGCCACCCCGGCCGCCTCCGCGCAGGGCGTCTGTGACCGCCTCGTCGCCGCAGGCGTGCGCTCGATCCTCAACTTCGCCCCCTGCGTGCTGTCGGTGCCCCACGGCGTCGACGTGCGCAAGGTCGACCTGTCCATGGAGCTGCAGATCCTCGCCTTCCACGAGCAGCGCAAGGCCCTCGCCGCCCGCCGCACCCCGCTGCGCGAGGTGATCCGGTGAGCGTCGTCGTCCTGGGCCTCTCGCACCGCACGGCCCCCATCCCGGTGCTGGAGTCGGTCTCCCTCGACGCCGAGGGCGTGGCCGCGCTGGCCCGCACCGTCCGGGCCGGGGAGAGCGTGCACGAGGCCGTCGTGGTCTCCACCTGCAACCGGCTCGAGGTCTACGCCGAGGCCGCGACCTTCCACGGTGCAGTCAACGAGATCGGCGAGGCGCTCGCCGCCAGCTCGGGTGTGCCGCTGGGCGACCTGCGTGAGCACCTCTACGTCCACTACGAGGACCGGGCCATCGCCCACGCGTTCACGGTCGCCTGCGGGCTCGACTCGATGGCGGTCGGCGAGGGGCAGATCCTCGGCCAGCTGCGCGAGGCCCTGCGCACCGCCCAGGCCGACGGCCAGGCCGGCGGCACCCTCGCCTCGCTGTTCCAGCAGGCGCTGCGGGTCGGCAAGCGGGCCCACTCCGAGACCGAGCTGGACACCGTCAGCGTGTCCCTGGTCGAGGCCGGGCTGGCCCGGGCGGCGCGCGCCCTCGGGCCGCTGGAGCAGACGCGGGTCCTCGTCGTCGGCGCCGGCTCGATGAGCAGCCTCGCCGCGACGACCGTCGCCCGCGGCGGCGCCGGTGACCTGGTGGTCATCAACCGCACCCGCAGCAAGGCCCAGCGGCTGGCCACCAGCACCGGCGGGCGGTCCCTGCCGTTCGAGGACCTGCAGCAGGCGCTGCGCGAGGCCGACCTGGTCATCTCGTGCACCGGTGCCGTGGGCCACGTGCTCACCGCGGACATGGTTGCCCGCGCCGCCATCGACCGGGCCGGTCGCCCGCAGGTGCTCGTGGACCTCGCCCTGCCGCGGGACGTCGACCCGCGTGCCGCCGAGGTCGAGGCCGTCGACGTCGTCGGGCTCGAGGAGCTCGGCGCCGACCTCGCCCCGGGGCAGGTGAGCCCGCAGCTGCAGCAGGTCCAGGACCTCGTGACCGCCGAGGTCGCCGCCTACCTCACCGGCCGCCGCGCCCAGGCCGTGGCACCCACCGTCGCCGCCCTGCGCTCCCGCGCCGCCGACGTCGTGGCCGCCGAGCTGTCCCGCCTCGAGCAGCGGCTGCCCCAGCTGGACGAGACCACCCGCGGCGAGGTCCAGCTGGCAGTGCACCGCGTCGTCGAGAAGCTCCTCCACGCGCCGACGGTGCGGGTCAAGGAGCTGGCCGGCGAGGGCCAGGGTGGCGACTACGCCCAGGCCCTGCGCGAGCTGTTCGACCTCGACCCGCACGACGTCGCGGCCGTCTCCGTGCCGCCCGAGGGGAGTGGTCTGGCGTGACCCGCCTGCGCCTGGGCACCCGCCGCTCGGCCCTCGCGACCACCCAGTCCGGGTGGGTCGCCGACCAGCTGCGCGCCCTCGGCCATGAGGTCGAGCTGGTCGAGATCACCACGTTCGGTGACACCTCCACCCAGCCGCTGTCCGCGATCGGCGGCACCGGCGTCTTCGCCGCGGCCATCCGCCAGGCGCTGCTGGCCGGTGAGGTCGACCTGGCCGTGCACTCGCTCAAGGACCTGCCCGTCGCCCCCGAGCCGGGCCTGACCGTGGCCGCGGTGACGCGCCGGGAGGACCCCCGCGACGCGCTGGTCGCCCGCGACGGCCTCACGCTCGGCGAGCTGCCGGCCGGCGCCGTGGTCGGCACGGGGTCCCCGCGCCGGGCGGCCCAGATCGCGGCCCTGGGCCTGGGCCTGGACGTCCGCGCCATCCGCGGCAACGTCGACACCCGCCTCCGCCTCGTGCACGACGGCAAGGTCGACGCGGTGGTCCTCGCCGCCGCCGGTCTGGCCCGTCTCGGCCGCCTCGACGAGGTGACCGAGCTGATCGACCCGCTGCAGATGCTGCCCGCCCCCGGGCAGGGTGCCCTCGCCGTCGAGGTGCGCAGCGACGACCCGCAGGCCACCGCGGCCGTGCGCCCCCTCGACGACGCCGACACCCGGGCCTCGGTCACCGCGGAGCGCGCCCTGCTCGCGGCACTCGAGGCCGGCTGCACCGCACCGATCGGCGCCCTCGCCGAGGTCGTCGAGGGAATGGACGGAGCCGAGCTGTCCGTGCGAGCCTTCGTGGGCAGCGAGGACGGAGCCGCCGAGCTGCGCCGCTCGGTCACCGGCCCGGTGCCCGAGGCCGAGCGTCTCGGCCGCGAGCTGGCCGCCGTCCTGCTCGAGGACGGAGCCCGCGACATCGTCACGGTCGGCCTGGGGCCGGCCGTCAGTGAGGACCGACCACCCGACCCAGGCAGGGCGGGAGACCACGACCCCCAGCACGTGGCCGACCGCCCCCACGACCCCGCCGACCGCCCAGACCCGACCGCTCCGGAGCGTGCCCTGTGAGCCCCACGCGCTCAACCCCCAGCAACACCCAGACGACCGCCACCACGACCAGCCGCACCAGCAAGCCCCTGGGCCGGGTCGCGTTCGTCGGTGCCGGTCCCGGCGACCCCGGCCTGCTGACGCAGCGTGCCGCCGAGTACCTCGCCGCCGCCGACGTCGTCGTGATCGACCAGGTGGCCCGCGAGGACTTCATCGCGCCGTTCGTCCGCGAGGGCGTGGAGGTCGTCGACGCCGGCCACGGCGAGCACGGCCAGCCGCTGACCCACGCCTCCCGAGCCAAGCTCGTGGTCAAGGCCGCCAGGTCCGCCGGCGCCGCGGGCGGTCACACCGGCCTCGTCGTGCGCCTCATGGACGGCGACCCGGCCACCTTCAACGGCCTGGCCGAGGAGGCCCTGGCCTGCCGCAAGGCCGGCATCGGCTTCGAGGTCGTCCCGGGTGTCAGTGCCGTCAGCGCCGTGCCCACGTATGCCGGGGTGCCGCTGACGTCCGCGTCGTCACCGACGCTGCACGTCGTCTCCGGCGACAACACCAAGGTCGACTGGGCCCGCTCCACCGGCACGGACGTCACCGTGGTCGTGCTCGGGACGCCGGAGTCCCTGGCCCGGGGCCTGGCCGACCTGCTGACCGCCGGCCGCGACCCGGAGACGCCGGTCGCCCTGACCGAGCGCGGCACCACGATCACCCAGCGCACCCACACCACGACGCTGGGCTCGGTCGCCGCGACGATGAAGTCGGCCAAGGTCGAGTTCCCGACCCTCGCCGTCGTCGGCGCCACGGTCGCCCTGCGTGAGCAGCTGTCGTGGTTCGAGACCAAGCCGCTGTTCGGCTGGAACATCCTCGTGCCGCGCACGAAGGACCAGGCCGGCCCGATGACCGACCGGCTCGCCTCCTACGGCGCGACCAGCGACGTCGTCCCCACGATCAGCGTCGAGCCGCCGCGCACGCCGCAGCAGATGGAGCGCGCGATCAAGGGCCTGGTCACCGGCCGCTACGAGTGGATCGGCTTCACCTCCGTCAACGCGGTGCGCGCGGTCAAGGAGAAGTTCGCCGAGTTCGGCCTCGACGCCCGCGCGTTCGCCGGACTGAAGATCGCCGCCGTCGGCGGGGTCACCGCCGCGGCGCTGCGCGAGTGGGGCCTGCAGCCTGACCTGGTGCCCTCCGGTGAGCAGTCGGCCCAGGGCCTGCTTGCCGAGTGGCCGCCGTTCGACGAGGTCCTCGACCCGATCAACCGCGTCTTCCTGCCCCGCGCCGACATCGCCACGGACACCCTGGTCGCCGGCCTGGAGGAGATGGGCTGGGAGGTCGATGACGTGACGGCCTACCGGACCGTGCGCGCCGCCCCGCCGGCGGCACCGGTGCGCGAGGCGATCAAGACCGGCAAGTTCGACGCGGTCGTGTTCACCTCCAGCTCCACCGTGCGCAACCTCGTCGGCATCGCCGGCAAGCCGCACGCCGCGACCGTCGTGGCCTGCATCGGCCCGGCCACCGCCAAGACCGCCGAGGAGCATGGCCTGCGGGTCGACGTCCTCGCGGCCGAGGCCTCGGCCGAGTCCCTCGTCGACGCGCTGGCCGAGTACGGCCTGGGCCTGGCCCTCGCCGCCACCGAGGCCGGGGAGCCGGTCGTGCGGCCCAGCGCCCGGAAGGCCTCCTCGCGCCGCAAGGCCAAGTGATGGGCTTCCCCGCCCAGCGTCCCCGCCGGCTGCGGCAGAGCCCGGCCGTGCGCCGGCTCGTGTCGGAGACGCGGCTGCACCCGGCCGACCTCATCCTGCCGATGTTCGTGCGGGAGGGGGCGGCCGAGCCGCTGCCGATCAGGTCGATGCCGGGCGTGGTCCAGCACTCCCTGGACTCGCTGGAGAAGGCCGCCGTCGAGGCGGTCGAGACCGGCGTCGGCGGGCTGATGCTCTTCGGCGTGCCGTCCACCCGCGACGCGGTCGGCTCCGGCGCCGACGACCCGGAGGGCATCCTCAACGTCGGCCTCCGCCGGCTGCGGGACGCCGTCGGCGACGACACCGTCGTCATGGCCGACCTGTGCCTGGACGAGTTCACCGACCACGGCCACTGCGGGGTCCTCGACGCCGCCGGCCGGGTGGACAACGACGCGACGCTCGAGCGCTACGCAGCGATGGGCCTGGCCCAGGTCGAGGCCGGGGCGCACCTGCTGGGTCTGTCCGGGATGATGGACGGCCAGGTCGGCCACGTCCGGGCCGCCCTCGACGCGGCGGGGCACACCGACACGATCCTGCTGGCCTACGCCGCCAAGTACGCCTCGGGCTTCTTCGGCCCGTTCCGCGACGCGGTGGAGTCGGCCCTGGAGGGCGACCGGACGGCATACCAGCAGGACCCGGGCAACGCCGTGGAGGCGCTGCGCGAGGTGCGCCTGGACATCGCCGAGGGCGCGGACATGGTCATGGTCAAGCCCGCGCTGCCCTACCTGGACATCGTCTCGGCCGTCGCGGCCGAGTCGGAGGTGCCGGTCAGCGCCTACCAGGTCTCCGGGGAGTACGCCATGGTCGAGGCCGCCGCGGCGGCCGGGATGATCGACCGCGAGCGGGTGATGATGGAGTCGCTCACCGCGATCCGCCGTGCCGGCGCGCAGAACATCCTCACCTACTACGCCGTCGAGGCCGCCCGCGCGCTGCGCTGAGCCGCCACGGCATGACGAAGGGCCGCACCCGGAGGCGTGGGTGCGGCCCTTCGTCATGTGGCGGTGGGGTCAGACGGTCGCCGGGACCTGGGCGGCGACGAGCTGGATGTCGAGGTTGATCTTGACCTTGTCGCTGACGAGGACGCCGCCGCCCTCGATCGCGGCGTTCCAGGTCAGGCCGAAGTCCTTGCGGTTGATCTCCGCGGAGGCCTCGAAGCCGGCGCGGGTACCGCCCCACGGGTCCTTGGCCACGCCGTTGAAGCTGAGGTCGAAGACGACGTGCTGGGTGACGCCCTTGATGGTGAGGTCGCCCTCGAGGGTGTCGGGGGTGACCTTGGTGCTGCGGAAAGTCATCTCCGGGTTGTTCTCGACGTCGAAGAAGTCGGCCGAGCGCAGGTGGCCGTCACGGTCGGGGCTGCCGGTCTCGACCGAGGCGAGCTGAACGGTGGCCTCGACCGAGGAGTCCTCGAGCTGCTCGCCGACGGTGACCGTTGCCCGGAAGTCCTTGAACTGGCCGCGGACCTTGGTGACCATCAGGTGACGGGCCACGAAGCCCAGCTCGCTGTGCGAGGCGTCGACGTCCCAGGTGCCGGGGGTGAGGTCGGAGAAGGTGGTCATCGAGATACTCCTTGGGTGATTGCGGGTGGTGTCACGTCCCAGGCCGGTTGTGGAAGGTCTGCCTGTGGCGTCCTGTTGTCGACTGTACGCCGATTAAGTTTAATCTTCAACCACTGAACGGTAAACTACATTCCATGAGCACTGACCTGACCGCACCGCGCTGGCTCGACGAGGAGGAGCAGCAGGCGTGGCGCTCCTACCTACGTGCGACCCGGCTCCTCGAGGTGGCCCTCGACCGTGACCTGCTCGCGCACGGGGTGCAGCTGAGCGAGTACGAGATCATGTCGATGCTCAGCGAGAACCCGCGCCGGCGGCTGCGCATGTCCGAGATCGCCAGCCTGGTGGTGCAGTCGCGCAGCCGGCTCACGCACACCGCCTCCCGGCTGGAGAAGCGGGGCTTCGTGCGCCGTGAGCCGTGCGAGGGCGACCGCCGCGGCGTCGAGCTCGTCCTCACCGACGAGGGGTATGCCGCGGTGCGGGCCATCGCACCGCTGCACGTCGCGAGCGTGCGGGCTGCGCTGACCGACCACCTCACGCGCGCCCAGCTGCTCGCGCTGGGCACGGCGATGCAGGCCATCGCCGACGGCATCGAGGCCACCGGGGCCTGCGAGGAGGTGGCCGAGGGGGTCCTGCCGGCCTGAGACAATCGGGGCATGACGGCATACCCCTTCGAGGCCCCCGAGTCCCAGGCCCTGCTCGAGCGCGCGGCCCGCGTCACGCCCGGCGGCGTGAACAGCCCGGTCCGCGCCTTCCGTGCTGTGGGTGGCACGCCGCGGTTCATGGCGAGCGCGCAGGGGCCCTGGCTGCGGGACGTCGACGGCCGGGAGTACGTCGACCTGGTCTGCTCCTGGGGGCCGATGATCCTCGGCCACGCCCACCCGAGCGTGATGGCGGCCGTGCAGGAGGCGGCGACCAAGGGGTTCAGCTTCGGCACGCCGAGCGAGAACGAGGTGGCCCTGGCCGAGGAGATCGTCGCGCGGGTCGAGCCGGTCGAGCAGGTGCGCCTGGTCAGCAGCGGCACCGA
>NZ_JBTCWL010000035.1:0-39876 GCF_054325275.1 Oryzihumus sp. | reverse complement strand
AACCAAAGGAAATTCGTCCGACATCCACAAGGACGCCGGGACGAGGTAATTGGCATCGATTTTTGGCACGCTGTTGAGTTCTCAAGGACCGGACGCGCACCATCACCAGACACTCAAGCCTGGATCCGGGGCTACCGTTCGAGTTGTGACTTGCTGACCGCCACTCGCTCGGAGTGACTTGCGCTGTCCGCGCCGGCCGCTTGTCGTGTTCCACTGTAGCAGGCTCTCGGCCCGCTCCCGACCACCCTCTCGGGCGTCAGGCATCCGCCGGAACCGGCGGGCTTGCGGTGGATCATCATCCCCGGGACCGGCCTACTTCGCGCGGTGCTTGCGCTCCGCTGCGGTGGTGTCCGTTCCTCCCTGTCGGGCTGACGTCGAGAACTTTACGGGGCCATGTCCCGGAACTCCAAATCGGGTGAAAACCCCCAGTTCACAGGCCTGCCCGCCCCGATGGCGTGATGGACAGGGTCGCCGATGATCGTCCCCTGGAACGCACGGACCGGGCAGTCCCGCACGGTCGCGGGACTGCCCGGTCCGGGCAGGCAAGGGAGTTCAGCGCACGCGCTGCACGATGCTCAGGGCCAGGGCGCGCAAAGCGTCCTGGACAGGGCCCTCCCCCAGGGGGTCGATCAGGTCCTGGGCCTCACGGGCCATCTCCAGCGTGCGCTCCCGTGCCCGGTCCAGGGCGGAGTGCGCACGCAGCAGGCCGAGCGCCTCGGCGTGCAGCTCGTCGTCACGCAGGTCCTGCCCGAGCAGCTCGAGCAGGCGGGCGTCCGCGGGATCGGCCGAGGTGCGGGCGTAGAGGACCGGCAGCGTGGCCACGCCCTCCCGCAGGTCGGTGCCGGGGGTCTTGCCCGACTCCCCCGTCTCGGAGGTCACGTCGATGAGGTCGTCGACGAGCTGGAAGACCACGCCCAGCCGCTCGCCATACCGGCGCATGGTCTCGACCGTCTCCGGCGGGCAGCCGCTGAACATGGCGCCGTAGCGCGCCGCGGTCGCGATGAGCACCCCGGTCTTGTCGGCCAGCACGCCGAGGTAGTAGTCGACCGGGTCTTCCCCGTCCGGGGCCGGCCGGTCGTCCTTGATCTGCCCGGCACACAGCCGCACGAACGTCCGCGCCTGGATCTTGACCGCCTCGGGCCCGAGCTCGGCCACGATGGCCGAGGCCTTCCCGAAGAGCAGGTCGCCGACGAGGATCGCCGTGGAGTTGCCGTAGCGCGCATTGGCGCTGACGACCCCGCGCCGCATGTCCGCCTCGTCCATGACGTCGTCGTGGTAGAGGGAAGCGAGGTGCGTCAGCTCCACCCCAGCGGCCGCCGCGACCACGTCATCGTTGATGCCCGACCCGAGCTCGGCGGACAGGAGCGTCAGCAGCGGCCGGAACAGCTTGCCGCGTGCGGCCGCCAGGTGACCCGAGGCCTCCGCGATGAACGGGTCCTCGTGGTCGACCTGGGCCCGCAACGTCGCGTCGACCGCGGCCAGACCGTCCTGCAGCCGGGAAGCCAGCTCCGGCGACGCCGTCGGCAGGCCCAGCGTCGACGACGCCGTGGTCATCGCAGGAACAGCGCCGAGCTGGACGCGAGATCCAGCACCGACGAGGGCAGGACGCCGAGGACCAGCGTCGCGACGGTGCCGAGGGCCACCGCAAGGGTGGTCACGATGGAGGGCGTGACGACCACGGTGCTGTCACCGGCCGGCTCGGAGAAGTACATGAGCACGATCAGCCGGACGTAGACGAACGCCGTGACCGCGCTGGCCAGGACACCGATGAACGCCAGGACCGTGCCGCCGTGGCCGACCGCCGCCGAGAACACCGCGAACTTGGCGGTGAAGCCCGACGTCAGCGGGATGCCCGCGAAGGCCAGCAGCAGGAAGGCGAAGGTGCCCGCGACCCACTTGTTGCGCTTGGCCAGGCCGGCCCACTGCGACAGGTGCGTGGCCTCGGAGCCACCGGAGCGGACCAGCGAGACGATGGCGAACGCCGCGATCGTGGTGAACCCGTAGGCCACCAGGTAGAACAGCGTCGAGGAGACACCCACCCGGTCGAAGGCCAGCACACCCGTGAGGATGAACCCGGCGTGCGCGATGGAGGAGTAGGCCAGGAGGCGCTTGACGTCGGTCTGGGTGACTGACAGGACCGCGCCGACGACCATCGTCAGGATGGCGACGCCCCACAGGACCGGCTCCCAGTCCCAGCGGCTGCCGGCGACACCGACGTAGACCACGCGCAGGATCGCCCCGAACGCGGCGACCTTGGTGCAGGCGGCCATGAAGCCGGTCACCGGGGTGGGGGCGCCCTGGTAGACGTCCGGGGTCCACATGTGGAACGGCACGGCACCGATCTTGAACAGCAGGCCCACGGCGACCAGCAGGACGCCCGGCACGAGCAGGCCGTCCATGCCGCTGTTGCTGCTGATGGCCCGCGCGATGACGCTCAGGTCCATCGAGCCGGAGTAGCCGAACAGCAGCGCGGAGCCGAAGAGGAAGAACCCGGAGGAGAACGCGCCGAGCAGGAAGTACTTCAGCGAGGCCTCCTGCGACAGCAGGCGGCGACGCCGGGCCAGGCCGCACAGGATGTACAGCGGCAGCGAGAGCACCTCGAGGGCGACGAACATCGTCAGCAGGTCACCCGCAGCGGGGAACAGCAGCATGCCGCCCACGGCGAACAGGGTCAGCGGGAACACCTCGGTGCCCGTGGCCCCGGCGCGCAGCGCCGCCGCTTCGTACGGCGAGCCCGGGACCGCCGCACCCATCGGGGTGAACGCGTCGGCGCCGGTGCCGTCGAAGCGCTCGGCCATCGTCAGGACGCCCAGCACCGACAGGACCAGCAGGGTCCCCTGCAGGAACAGGGCCGGGCCGTCGACGACGACGGCGCCCTCGAGCGTGCTGCCGGTGTTGCCGCGCGCGGCGACGACCAGCGCCACCAGCGCGCCGACCAGGCCGGCCAGCGACAGGGTGACCTGCACGGCATACCGACGGGACCGGGGGGCGAACGCCTCGACGAGGACGCCCACGAGGGCGACGCCGAACACGACCAGCATCGGCGACACCGCCGCGTAGTTGACCTTCGCGGCGACGAAGTCGGCCGTCGCGAGGGACGGCATGGCGGCGATCACTTCGCACTCCCATCAGCAGCGGTGCCGTGCGTCGGAGCGGGGTCGGTCACGCCGACCTGCTGCATCGTGGTCTGCACGGCGGGGTTGATCACGTCGAGGACCGGCTTGGGGTAGAAGCCCAGCACGATGAACGCGGCGATGAGCGGAGCCACGACCCACTTCTCGCGCCGGGTCAGGTCGGCCGGACGCTCGGCCAGCTCCGGCTTGGGGCCGGTCATCATGCGCTGGTACATCAGCAGGATGTAGAGCGCGGCCAGGATGATGCCGGTCGTCGCGATGATCGCGGCCACCTTGTAGCGCTGGAACGTGCCGACCAGGACCAGAAACTCCGAGATGAAGGGCGCCAGGCCCGGCAGCGCCAGGCTGGACAGGCCCGCGACCAGGAAGACACCGGCCAGGAGGGGGGTGACCCGCTGCCAGCCGCCGTAGTCCGGGATGCGGCGGCTGCCCCGCCGGCCGGCGAGCATCGCCGCGACGAGGAACAGCGCGGCCGTGGAGAAGCCGTGGTTGACCATGTAGAGCGTCGAGCCGTTCTGGCCCGCCGAGGTCATCGCGAAGATGCCCAGGACGATGAAGCCGAAGTGGCTGATCGAGGTGAAGGCGATCAGGCGCATCACGTCGGTCTGGCCGATGGCCAGCAGCGCGCCGTAGATGATCGAGATGAGTGCCAGCACGATGACCGCCGGGGTGGCCCACTTGCTGGCCTCGGGGAACAGCGGCAGGCAGAAGCGGATCATGCCGAAGGTGCCGACCTTGTCGAGCACACCGACCAGGAGCACCGAGGTCGCCGGCGGCGCCTCGGCGGCCGCGTCGGGCAGCCACGTGTGGACCGGGAACATCGGCGCCTTGACCGCGAAGGCGAAGAAGAAGCCGAGGAACAGCAGACGCTCGGTGGTCGGGTCGAGGTGCAACCCGGTCAGGTTGGTGACGAGGAAGTCCTCGGGGCCGCCAGGGCCGTGCAGGCCCAGGGCGATGACGGCCACGAGCATGACCAGCCCGCCCAGCAGGGAGAACAGCAGGAACTTCACCGCGGCGTACTGGCGCTGCGGGCCGCCGAAGGACCCGATCAGGAAGTAGACCGGGATCAGCATCGCCTCGAAGAAGACGTAGAAGAGGAACACGTCGGTCGCCGCGAACACCCCGACCATGAACGTCTCGAGGACGAGCATGAGCGCGAAGTAGTTCTGCGTCCGGCGGCCCACCTCGGGCACGTCGTTCCACGCCGCGAGGATGCACACCGGCGCGAGGATGACGGACAGCATGATGAGGACGAGCGCGATGCCGTCGACACCCACGGCGTAGCTGACGCCGAACTGCGGGATCCAGGAGTGCTGCTCGCTGAGCTGGAACTGCTGGGTGGAGCGGGTGTTGAACTGCAGCGCGGCACCGATGGCGACCACGAGGGCCGCCAGCGAGAAGCCGAGCGAGATCTGGCGGGCCCTGCCGGCCAGGCTCGCAGGCAGGAGGGCCACGACGACGGCACCGATCAACGGGATCAGGCCGATCGTGGTCAACCACGGGAAGCTGGACATCACTGAACCACCCACACGGCACCGAGGATCACGACGACACCGGCGAGCATCGTCAGGGCATAAGAGCGAACGAAACCGTTCTGGACGCGGCGGACCCGCGCGGACGTACCACCGATGAGCGCCGCCAGGCCGCCGGCCGCACCGTCGACACCCTTGCCGTCGAAGAAGACGAGCGAGCGGGTCAGGTGGATGCCGGGACGCATGAACACGCCCTCGTTGACGTCGTCCTGGTAGAGGTCACGGCGAGCCGCACGCGTGGCGAGCGAACCCACCGGGGCCACCACCGGCACCGGCTCGCGCCAGTAGCGCAGCCAGGCCAGGGAGACACCGCCCACCACGAGCAGCAGCGTCACGGTCATGAGCACCGGCACCGCCACGACGGGCTCGGCGCCACCTTCGGCGGAGCCGACGACCGGCTCGAGCCAGCCGGTGATGACACCAGTCGGGCCGAGCACCAGGCCGAGGAGGGCCGAGCCGGCGGCCAGGATGATCATCGGCACGGTCATGATCCTGGGCGACTCGTGCGGGTGGGCGTCCTCCTCCCACCGCTTCTGGCCGTGGAAGGTCATGAAGAACAGGCGCGACATGTAGAACGCCGTGATGCCGGCGCCGATCAGCGCAGCACCACCGAAGACCCAGGGCTTCCAGCCCTCGCCGATGAAGGCGGCCTCGATGATCTTGTCCTTGGACCAGAAGCCCGCGAACGGCGGCACACCGAGGATGGCCAGCCAGCCGAGGCCGAACGTGGCCCAGGTGATCTTCATGGCGCCGGACAGGCGGCCGAAGCGGCGCATGTCGACGGTGTCGTTCATGCCGTGCATGACCGAGCCCGCGCCGAGGAACATGCCGGCCTTGAAGAAGCCGTGCGTCAGCAGGTGGAAGATCGCGAACGCGTAGCCCACCGGGCCGAGGCCGGCGGCCAGCATCATGTAGCCGATCTGGCTCATGGTGGAGGCGGCCAGGGCCTTCTTGATGTCGTCCTTGGCGCAACCGACGACCGCACCGAAGAGCAGGGTGATCGCACCGACGATCGTCACGACCAGCCGAGCGTCGGGCGAGGCGTCGAAGATCACGTGGCTGCGGACCACGAGGTAGACACCGGCGGTCACCATCGTCGCCGCGTGGATCAGCGCGGACACCGGGGTCGGGCCGGCCATGGCGTCACCCAGCCAGCTCTGCAGCGGGAACTGGGCCGACTTGCCGCAGGCACCGAGCAGCAGCATCAGTCCGATGGCCGTGACGACCGCCTGGTTGGCGCCGGGGACTCCGGCGTTGACGCCGGCGAAGGTGACCGTGCCGAAGGTGACGAACATCAGCATGATCGCGATCGACAGGCCGAAGTCACCGACACGGTTGACCACGAACGCCTTGTTGGCCGCCGAGGCGTAGGCCGGGTTGTAGTTCCAGAAGCCGATGAGCAGGTAGGAGGCCAGGCCCACGCCCTCCCAGCCGACGTAGACCAGCAGGTAGGAGTCGCTCAGCACCAGCAGCAGCATCGAGGCCACGAACAGGTTGAGGTAGGCGAAGAACCGGCGCTTGTCCGGGTCGTGCTCCATGTAGCCGATCGAGTAGACGTGGATCAGCGAGCCCACGAACGTGATCAGCAGCACGAAGGCCACCGACAGCGGGTCGACCAGCAGGCCGGCCTCGAGCTTGAACGAGCCGGCCGGCACCCAGGAGAACAGGTGCAGCGACTGCGCCCGCTCGGCCGCGGGTCGGCCGATCATCGACAGCGTGAGGATGGCGCCGACCACGAAGCTGGCCCAGGACAGCCCGGTCGCCAGGAGCGGCCCGAAGGAGTTGGTACGCCGGCCGCCCAGGAGGAGGGCCGCCGCACCGAACAGCGGGAGGGCGATGAGCAGCCAGGCGACCGAGGTCACCCCAGTGGCGCTCTGGACCACCGCTGCGGTGTGGTCCGCAGTAGCAAGTGAGTACACCTGTTGCGCTCCTTACAGCTTCAGCAGGTTGGCGTCGTCGACCGAGGCCGAGCGTCGGGCACGGAAGATGGCCATGATGATCGCCAGGCCGACGACCACCTCGGCGGCCGCCACCACCATGACGAACAGCGCGACGACCTGGCCGTCGAGCGAGCCGTGCATGCGGGCGAACGTCACGAACGCGAGGTTGGTCGCGTTGAGCATGAGCTCGACGCCCATGAAGATGACGATCGAGTTGCGCCGCACGAGCACCGCGGCGGCGCCGATCGCGAACAGGATGGCCGACAGGTAGATGTAGTTGACCAGGCTCATCGGGCCCGACCCTCCTCGATCTCTCGCTCGATGGCCTGCTCGGCCTCTTCGTAGCGCTCGGGGGTGTGGACCTGCTCACGCGCGGTGAGCACCCGCGATACGGACAGCTCACTGGGCGTGCCGTCGGGCAGCAGTGCCGGGGTGTCGACCGCGTTGTGGCGGGCGTAGACACCCGGGGCGGGCAGGCCGGCGAGGTTCTTGCCCTCGCGGAAGCGACGCTCGGACCACTCGCGCTGGGTGAGCCGCTCGGTGAGCCGCTCGCGGTGCGCGAGCACCATGGCGCCGAGGGCGGCCGTGATGAGCAGGGCGCTGGTGACCTCGAAGACCCAGACGTACTTGCCGAAGATCAGGTTGGCCACGCCGGTGACGTTGCCGTCGGCGTTGGCCCGGGTCAGGCCGGCAGCGGCCGGGAACGTGACCCGGCCGATGGTGCTCACCAGCAGGCCGCCCAGGCCGAGGGCGAGCAGCAGCGCCACCCACTTCTGGCCCTTGATCGTCTCGACGAGGGAGTCGGAGGAGTCGACACCGACGAGCATGAGCACGAACAGGAACAGCATCATGACCGCGCCGGTGTAGACGAAGATCTGCACGATGCCGAGGAAGTCGGCGTTCTGCGCGATGTAGAAGACGCCGAGGTTGATCATCACCAGGGCCATCGCCAGGGCCGCGTGCACGGCCTTCTTGGCGAACAGCAGGCCCAGGGCTGCGATCACGCTGATCGGGCCGAGGACCCAGAAGAGGAACGCCTCACCACCGCTGGTCATCGGGTGACACCGCCTTCCTCGACCGCGACCTCGTCGCGCTTGGTGTGGAGCTCGACCCACTGCTTCTGCGAGGACGTGGCCGTGGCGACCTTGCCCAGGTAGTAGTCGCGCTCCTCCATGCCCTCCACCATCGGGTGGGGCGGCTGGAGCATGCCCTCCTGGAGCGGGGCCAGCAGCTGCTGCTTCTCGTAGATGAGCTTGCCGCGGTCGTCGTCGGCCAGCTCGTAGAAGTTGGTCATCGTCAGCGCGCGCGTCGGGCAGGCCTCGATGCACAGGCCGCAGAAGATGCAGCGCAGGTAGTTGATCTGGTAGACGCGGCCGTAGCGCTCACCCGGGGAGAAACGCTCCTCCTCGGTGTTGTCCGCGCCCTCGACGTAGATCGCGTCCGCGGGGCAGGCCCACGCGCACAGCTCGCAGCCGACGCACTTCTCCAGGCCGTCGGGGTGACGGTTGAGCTGGTGCCGACCGTGGAAGCGCGGCTGGGTCGGCCGCTTCTCCTCGGGGTACTCCTCGGTCTCCAGCTTGCGGAACATGGTGGCGAAGGTGACGCCGAATCCGCCGACGGGTGCGAGGAGGTCGGAGAGGAACCCCGCCTTCTTGTCCGTCTTGTCAGCCACGGTTGGCCTCCGGGGTGGTGGTGGACGTGGGGGCGGCCGTGGCGGCCACCTGCAGGCTGGGCTCACGCAGGCGCTGGCCGGGCAGCGGCGGCACCGGGTAGCCGCCCGCGAACGGGTCGATCTCCTCGGGGACCTCGACCCGGGACGTGCGCTCCTTCTCGGCGCGACGCCCGTCCCAGACCCAGGCCGCGGCCAGGGCGACGACGGCGATCACGCCGACCACGATCAGGGTCGCGGTGCGGGTGTTGCCGCCGAAGAAGGACAGCTGCGCACCGCGGATGAACGCGACCGCGACGACCCAGGCGAGGGTGACCGGGATGAGGAACTTCCAGCCGAAGCGCATGAACTGGTCGTAGCGCACACGCGGCAGGGAGCCACGCAGCCAGACGAAGAAGAACATGAACAGCCAGAGCTTGACGACGAACCAGAGCAGGCCCCACCAGCCGTGGTTGAACATGCCGTCGTTGATGGCGGCGATGCCGGGAGGCGCCTGCCAGCCACCGAGGAACATCGTCGTCGCCAGCGCCGAGACGGTGAACATGTTGACGTACTCGCCCAGGAAGAACATCGCGAACTTCAGCGAGGAGTACTCCGTGTGGAAGCCACCGGTGAGCTCGCCCTCGCCCTCGGCGAGGTCGAACGGCAGACGGTTGGTCTCGCCGACCATGGTGATGACGTAGACGCCGAAGCTGAAGAACGCCGGGATGATGAACCACAGGCTCTTCTGCGAGTCGACGATCTGCGAGGTCGACATCGAGCCGGAGTACATGAACACCGCGACCAGCGACAGGCCCATGGCGATCTCGTAGGAGATCACCTGGGCGGTGGAACGCAGGCCACCGAGCAGCGGGTAGGTCGAGCCGGAGGACCAGCCGGCCAGCACGATGCCGTAGACACCGACGCCGGCGACGGCCAGGACGAGCAGCACCGCGACCGGGATGTCGGTCAGCTGCAGCGGCGTCAGGTGGCCGAACATGCTGACCGTCGGGCCGAGCGGGATGATCGCGAACGACACGAACGCCATGGCACCGGCGATGACCGGGGCCAGGATGAAGACGAGCTTGTCGGCGTTCTTGGGGGTCAGGTCCTCCTTGAGCGCCAGCTTCACGCCATCGGCCAGCGTCTGCAGCAGGCCGAACGGGCCGGTGCGGTTCGGGCCGGGACGCTGCTGCATCCGGCCGATCACGCGGCGCTCGAACCAGATCACCAGTAGCGTGTTGACCAGCAGGAACACGAAGACGAGCAGCGCCTTGACCAGGGACAGCCACCACGGGGTGTCGCTGAAGTCAGCGACGGGCTTGTCCAGAGTCGGGACGAGGGACGTCACGCCTGTCGTCGCGTGTGCGAGCGAGCCGGCGAGGCTCATGCGGCACCACCCTTGGTGAGAGTCACGACAGCGCCGGCGTCGACGCCGAGCGTCGATCGCACCGCGCTGCCGCGCGAGTTGGTCGGCAGCCAGACCACGTGGTCGGCCATGTCGGTGATCACCGCCGGGACGGTGATGGCCCCGGTCGGGGTCGACACCGTCAGCAGCTCGCCGTCCGCGACGCCCGCGACCGCAGCCGTGGTCGCCGAGAGGCGGGCCACCGCCGTGGGCGCCGTGCCCGCGAGGAACGGCTCACCGTCCTGCATCCTGCCCTCGTCGAGCAGGTGGTGCCACGTGGCGAGCACGGCCTGGCCGCTGTCGGTCCACGGCACCTCGGCCGGGGCGACGGTCGGCGCGGCGGCGCGGGGGCCGCTCCAGGGGCCGAGCCGCTCCATGTCGGCACGGGCCGCGGCGAGCGTGCGGACGTCGAGGTACTCGCCCATCGCGTCGGCCAGCAGGTCCAGCACGCGGTGGTCGCTCATGGCGTTGGTGTCGAGGGCCGCCTCGAACGGGCGGACCCGGCCCTCCCAGTCGACGAAGACACCGGCCTTCTCGGCGTGCGGCGCCACCGGCAGCACCACGTCGGCGCGCTCGGTGACCGCGCTCTCGCGGACCTCGAGGGAGACCACGAAGGCGCGGGCCAGGGCATCGAGCGCGTCCCGGGAACGGCTCAGGTCGGCCGGGTCGACGCCACCGACGACCAGGCCGGCGAGGTTGCCGGCGCTGACCGCGGAGAGCATCTCGGCGGTGTCGCGGCCGACGGCCTCGGGCAGCCCGACGACGCCCCAGGCCTCGCCGACCTCCGCGCGGGCGGCGGAGTCGGTGACCGGGCGGCCTCCGGGGAGCAGGTTCGGCAGGGCACCGGCCTCGAGCGCGCCGCGCTCACCGGCACGACGCGGGACCCACGCGAGGCGGGCACCGGTCGTCTTGGCCAGGGCGGCCGCGGCGGACAGCGCACCGGGCACGGTGGCCAGGCGCTCACCGACGAGCACGACCGCGCCGTCGGCCGACAGCGCCTTGGAGGTCTCGACGACCTCGATCTTCTCCTCGGCCAGGGCCGTGAGGACCTCGGCCTCGGTGCCGGGGGCGGTGCGGATCAGCGTGCCTCCGACCTTCTCCAGCCCGCGTGTGGCGAACGGCGCGACCGAGAAGACACGCGTGCCGTGCTTGCGGAACGCCTTGCGCAGGCGCAGGAAGACCATCGGCGACTCGTCCTCGGGCTCGAAGCCCACGAGCACCACGGTCGGGGCGGCCTCGACGTCGGCGTAGGTCACACCGCCACCACCCGGGCCGGTGGCCACGACGTGGTGCGCGAGGAACTCGGCCTCCTCCACCGACTGCGGACGGGCCCGGAAGTCGATGTCGTTGGTCTGGAGCGCGATACGGGCGAACTTGCTGTAGGCGTAGGCGTCCTCGCCGCTGACGCGGCCACCGACGAGCACGCCGACGCCCTTGGCGTCGCGGGCCGCCTCGAGACCGCGGGCGGCGACGTCGAGGGCCTCGGGCCAGGAGGCGACGCGCAGGTCGCCGTCCTCGTCACGCACGAGCGGCTCGGTGATGCGGTCGGCCTGCGTGGCGTAGGTGAACGCCCAGCGGCCCTTGTCGCAGTTCCACTCCTCGTTGACCGCCGGGTCGTTGACGGCCATGCGGCGCAGGACCGAGCCACGACGGTGGTCGGTGCGTGTGGCGCAGCCGCTGGCGCAGTGCTCGCACACGCTCGGGGTGGACACGAGGTCGAACGGACGGGCGCGGAAGCGGTAGGCCGCGCCGGTCAGGGCCCCCACCGGGCAGATCTGCACGGTGTTGCCGGAGAAGTAGGACTCGAACGGCTTCTCCTGGTAGATGCCGATCTGCTGCAGCGCGCCGCGCTCGACCAGGGCGATGAACGGGTCACCGGCGATCTGGTCGGAGAAGCGGGTGCAGCGGGCGCACAGGACGCAGCGCTCCCGGTCGAGCAGCACCTGCGAGGAGATGTTGATCGGCTTGGGGTAGGTCCGCTTGACGTCCTCGAACCGGCTCTTGGGCCGCCCGTTGGACAGCGCCTGGTTCTGCAGCGGGCACTCGCCACCCTTGTCGCAGACCGGGCAGTCCAGCGGGTGGTTGATGAGCAGCAGCTCCATCACGCCCTGCTGGGCCTTGTCGGCCACCTTGGACGTGTGCTGGGTCTTGACCTCCATGCCCTCGCTGACCGTCATGGTGCAGGAGGCCTGGGGCTTGGGGAACGCGCGGAGCGAGCCGTCAGGGCCCGGGGTGGCGACGTCGACGAGGCACTGACGGCAGGCGCCGACGGGCTCGAGCAGCGGGTGGTCGCAGAACCGCGGGATCTGGACGCCCACCTCCTCGGCGGCGCGGATCACCAGGGTGTTCTTCGGGACGCTGACGGGCACCCCGTCGATGGTCAGGTTGACCAGGTCCGTGCTGGTGGTGACGGTCATGCGGACACGGTCTCCTTCGCGAAGAGCGTCGAGGCGTTCCGGTCGAACGGGCACCCACCGTGCTCCAGGTGGGCCAGGTACTCCTCACGGAAGTACTGGATGCTGCTCGTGATCGGGCTGGTGGCACCGTCACCGAGCGCGCAGAACGACCGGCCGAGGATGTTGTCGCAGATGTCGAGCAGCTTCTCGAGGTCCTCCTCGCTGCCCTCACCGTGCTCGAGGCGCGCGAGGATCTGCTTGAGCCACCACGTGCCCTCACGGCACGGGGTGCACTTGCCGCAGGACTCGTGCGCGTAGAAGTCGGTCCAGCGCTCCACGGCGCGCACCACGCAGGTCGTCTCGTCGAAGATCTGCAGCGCGCGGGTGCCGAGCATCGACCCGGCGGCCGCGACGGACTCGAAGTCCAGCGGGGTGTCGAGGTGCTCGTCGGTGAACAGCGGCGTGGACGAGCCACCCGGGGTCCAGAACTTCAGCTTCTTGCCGCCGCGCATGCCACCGGCCATGTCGAGCAGCTCGCGCAGCGTGATGCCGAGCGGTGCTTCGTACTGACCGGGGCGGGTGACGTGGCCGGAGAGGCTGAAGATGCCGAAGCCGGTCGACTTCTCGGTGCCCATGTCGGAGAACCACTCGGCGCCGTGCAGCAGGATCGGCGGCACGGAGGCGATGGACTCGACGTTGTTGACGACGGTCGGGCGGGCGTACAGACCGGCGACCGCCGGGAACGGCGGCTTGAGGCGCGGTTGGCCACGGCGACCCTCGAGGGAGTCCAGCAGCGCCGTCTCCTCGCCGCAGATGTAGGCGCCGGCGCCGGCGTGGACCGTGACGTCGAGGTCGAAACCGGTGCCCATGATGTTCTTGCCGAGGTAGCCCTTGGCGTAGGCCTCCTCGACCGCACGCAGCAGGCGGCGGTAGACGTGGACGACCTCACCACGCAGGTAGATGAAGGCGTGGTTGCAACCGATCGCGTAGGACGTGATCGCCACGCCCTCGATGAGGAACTGCGGGGCCGCCATCATCAGCGGGATGTCCTTGCAGGTGCCCGGCTCGGACTCGTCGGCGTTGACGACGAGGTAGCGGGGGCCACCGTCAGGAGCCGGCAGGAAGCCCCACTTCATGCCCGTGGGGAAGCCGGCGCCGCCACGCCCGCGCAGGCCGGAGTCCTTGGTCATCTGGACCAGGTCGGCCTGGGGCATGCCGAGCGCCTTCTTGAGCGCCTTGTAGCCGTCGTGCTTCTCGTAGGTCTCGAGGGTCCACGACTGCGGGTCGTCCCAGAACTTCGTCAGGATCGGCGTCAGCTGCGTGCTCACTTCTCCGCCTTCCCGTCACCCTGGGCCTCGGCCGGGGTGTCCGTGGAGGTATGCCGTCCGGCCGCCATCGCGTCGGAGGTCGCCTCGTTCTGCCGGTTGCCGTTGCTGCCCTCGCCCCAGCCACGGTCCTTCGCGACCTTCAGGCCCTCCAGGGAGGCCGGGCCGGCACCCACGCCCTCGTCGGCGAGGCCGTCGTTGAACCCCGCCAGGACGCGGGAGACCTGCTTGAAGCTGCACACGCGCGAGGGGCCACGGGTGGGCTTGACCTCGCGACCGGCGCGCAGGTCGTCGACCAGGGTCTTGGTGGACTCCGGCGTCTGGTTGTCGAAGAACTCCCAGTTGGCCATGACCACCGGCGCGAAGTCGCACGCCGCGTTGCACTCGACCCGCTCGAGCGTGATCTTGCCGTCGGGCGTGGTCTCGTCGTGGCCGATGCCGAGGTGCTCGCTGACCTCGTCCCAGATCTGGTCGCCGCCCATGACGGCGCACAGCGTGTTGGTGCAGACGCCGACGGTGTACTCGCCGTTGGGGTGGCGCTTGTACTGCGTGTAGAACGTCGCGACGCCGCTGACCTCGGCCGCGGTGAGGTCGAGGACCTCCGCGCAGAACTCGATGCCGCGGGTGGAGACGTAGCCGTCGACGGACTGCACGAGGTGCAGCAGCGGCAGCAGCGCCGAGCGCTTCACCGGGTAGCGCCCGATGACCTCCTGCGCGTCACGGTGCAGGCCGGCCAGGACGTCGGCCTCATAGGGCCCGCTCGTCGGCGCGGGCACGGAACCGTAGTTCGGGTTGCTCGTGGTCGCCATCAGCGGTCCACGCCTCCCATCACGGGGTCGAGCGAGGCGACGGCGACGATGACGTCGGCGACCTGGCTGCCTTCGCACATCGCGGCCGTGGCCTGCAGGTTGTTGAACGACGGGTCGCGGAAGTGCGCGCGGTAGGGGCGCGTGCCACCGTCGGAGACGACGTGGCAGCCGAGCTCGCCCTTGGGCGACTCGATCGCGACGTAGGCCTGACCCGGCGGCACGCGGAAGCCCTCGGTCACCAGCTTGAAGTGGTGGATGAGGGACTCCATCGAGGTGGCCATGATCTCGCGGATGTGGTCCAGGCTGTTGCCCATGCCGTCGCCGCCGATGGCCAGCTGGGCCGGCCAGGCGATCTTCTTGTCCTCGACCATGACCGGGCCCGGGGTGCCCTGCAGCCGGTCGACCGCCTGCTCGGCGATCTTGAGCGACTCGTACATCTCGTCGATGCGGATGCGCAGCCGACCGTAGGAGTCGCAGGAGTCGCGGGTGATGACGTCGAAGTCGTAGGTCTCGTAGCCGCAGTACGGGTCCAGCTTGCGCAGGTCGTGCGGCAGGCCGGCCGAGCGCAGCACCGGGCCGGTGATACCCAGCGCCATGCACCCGGTCAGGTCGAGGTAGCCCACGTCCACGGTGCGGCCCTTGAGGATCGGGTTCTCGTTGAGCAGGAGCTCGAGCTCGCCGAGGCCCTTGCGGATCGCCGGGATCGCGTCGCGGATCTTGTCGATGGCGCCCGGGGGCAGGTCCTGCGCCACGCCGCCGGGGCGGACGTAGGCGTTGTTCATGCGCAGGCCGGTGACCATCTCGAAGATGGACAGGATCCGCTCACGCTCGCGGAAGCCGACGGTCATGACGGTGGTGGCGCCCATCTCCATGCCACCGGTGGCCAGGGCCACGAGGTGGGAGGAGATCCGGTTGAGCTCCATCATGAGCACGCGGATGATGCTGGCCCGCTCGGGGATCTGGTCGGTGATCCCGAGCAGCTTCTCCACCGCGAGGCAGAACGCCGTCTCGTTGAACAGCGGCGTGAGGTAGTCCATCCGGGTGCAGAAGGTCACGCCCTGGGTCCAGTTGCGGAACTCCATGTTCTTCTCGATGCCCGTGTGCAGGTAGCCGATGCCGGCCCGCGTCTCGGTGACGGTCTCGCCGTCGAGCTCGAGGATGAGCCGGAGCACGCCGTGCGTGGACGGGTGCTGCGGGCCCATGTTGACGACGATGCGCTCCTCGTGGAGCGCGGAGGCCTCGTCGGCGATGGTGTCCCAGTCGCCGCCCGCGGCGTTGAAGACGCGCGCGCCCTCGGCGTCGGCCTCGTCGGCGACGCCGGTCGCGTAGACGTCGCCTGCATGCATCTGGTCGGTGCTCATCAGTTGTAGGACCTCCGCTGGTCCGGCGGCGGGATGGTGGCGCCCTTGTACTCGACGGGGATGCCGCCGAGGGGGTAGTCCTTGCGCTGGGGGTGGCCGGGCCAGTCGTCCGGCATGAGGATCCGGGTCAGCGCGGGGTGACCGTCGAACTCGATGCCGAACATGTCCCAGGTCTCGCGCTCGTGCCAGTCGTTGGCCGGGTAGATGCCGACGATCGACGGGATGTGGCGGTCGTCGTCGGGGCAGGTGACCTCGACGCGGACCCGGCGACCACCGTGGGTGATCGACAGGAAGTGGTAGACGGCGTGCAGCTCGCGGCCGGCCTCGTGCGGGTAGTGCACGCCGGAGACGCCGGTGCACATCTCGAACCGCAGGGCCGGGTCGTCGCGCAGCGCGCGGGCCACGGTGAGCAGGTCCTCGCGGCGCACGAACAGGGTCAGCTCGCCGCGGTCGACGATGACCTTCTCGATGGCGCGGCCGAAGCCCTCGGCGCCCTCGAGCGCACGCTCGAGGTGGTCGGCCACCTCGTCGAAGTAGCGGCCGTAGGGCCGCTGCGCCGGGGCGGGGAAGAGCACCGGGGCGACCAGCCCGCCGTACCCGCTGGTGTCGCCGCTGTCGGGGGCGCCGAACATGCCGTGACGGACGGAGACGACCTCGGGCGTGCCCGGTGCGGTCGGCAGGTTGTCGCGCTCGGCCTCGGTCGGCGCGCCGCCGGTCTCCTGCGCCTTGTCGGTCGGGACCTTCTTCTCGTCGGAGCTCATGCGAGCAGCCCCTTCACGGCGTGCGTCGGCGTCGCGTTGAGCGCAGCCTCCTCGGCGGCGCGGGCAGCCTTGACGCGGTTGACACCCAGCGGCGTGTTCTGGATCTGCTCGTGCAGGGTGATGATCGCGTTGAGCAGCATCTCCGGCCGCGGCGGGCAGCCGGGCAGGTAGACGTCGACCGGGACGATGTGGTCGACGCCCTGGACGATGGCGTAGTTGTTGAACATGCCGCCGCTGCTGGCGCAGACGCCCATCGAGATGACCCACTTGGGCTCGGGCATCTGGTCGTAGACCTGGCGCACGACCGGGGCCATCTTCTGGCTGACCCGGCCGGCGACGATCATCAGGTCGGCCTGGCGCGGGGTCGCCGAGAAGCGCTCCATGCCGAACCGGGCGATGTCGTAGTCAGGCGTGCCGACGGCCATCATCTCGATGGCGCAGCAGGCCAGGCCGAACGTCGCGGGCCACACCGAGCTCTTGCGCATGTAGCCGGCCAGCTGCTCGACCGTGGTGAGCAGGAAGCCCGCGGGGAGCTTCTCCTCGATACCCATCAGTCCCACTCCAAACCGCCGCGACGCCACACGTAGGCGTAGGCGACGAACACCGTGATGATGAACAGGACCATCTCCACCAACGCGAACAGGCCGAGCTTGTTGAAGGCCACCGCGAACGGGTAGAGGAAGACGCCTTCGATGTCGAAGACGATGAACAGCATGGCCGTCAGGTAGTACTTGATCGGCACCTTGCCGCCGCCGCTCGCGTGCGGTGTCGGCTCGATGCCGCACTCGTACGCGTCGAGCTTCGCGCGGTTGTAGCGCTTGGGCCCGGCCAGGGACCCCGCGACCACCGAGAAGACGGCGAATCCGCCACCGATGGCGGCCAGGAACAGGAGTGGGACGTAGGGGTTGGTCATCCCGACACGCTCCCCTTTCGGTTGATCATCTCGCTCACGGCAGTCTGTCCGGAGTGGGTCACGTTGGCGAGGCCAACCATCCGCGAACGCGGGGCCACGTCTCCAAACGGCCCAATCCTAGGGGCGCCCGTCCGGCTCATGCCGCCGGGGCCATCTTGGACAGGGCGGTGATCAGCCGGTCGCCCGCGGTGCCGCCGTGCGGCTCCGCGAGGTTGGCCATCACCTTCAGCAGGAACTTCATCAGCGTGGTGCGCGGCAGGCCGTACTTCGTGGCCAGGCGCATCACCTCCGGGTTGCCGATCGCGTGCGCGAACCAGCGGCCCAGCGTGAAGTAGCCACCGAGCTCGTCCTTCATCACCTTGGGGTAGGTGGCGAGGACGCGCTCGCGCTCGGCGTCGCCCGGTCGGGCCAGCGCCTGGGCGACGAGCTCGGCGCCGACGCGCGCGGCCTCGAGGGCGTAGTCGATGCCCTCGCCGTTGAACGGGTTGACCATGCCGCCGGCGTCGCCGACGAGCAGCAGGCCGTCGGCGTAGAGCGGGCTGCGGTTGAATCCCATCGGCAGCGCCGCGCCTCGGATCGGGCCGGCGGAGTCGTCGTGCTCGAGGTGCCAGTCGGCGTCGATGTCCTCGACCCAGCGCCGCATGACGTCCTTGTAGTCGGTCTTCTGGAAGGCCGAGGTGGTGTCGAGCGTGCCGAGGCCGACGTTGGTGCGGCCGTCCTCGAGCGGGAAGAGCCAGCCGTAGCCGGGCATGAGGATGCGGTTGCCGGAGTCGTCGCGGGTCCACAGCTCGAGGTGGGACTCGAGGTAGTCGTCGCGGCGCGGCGTGCGGTAGTAGGCGCGGACGGCGACGCCCATGACGCGGTCCTCCCGCTTGGGCCGACCGACGGCGGTCGCCAGGCGGCTCGAGACGCCGTCGCTCGCGATGACCACGGGCGCGCGGTAGGTGACGGTGTCGCCCGCGGCCCGGCCCCGCTCGTCCATCCGTCGCGCAGTGACGCCGACGACCCGTCCGGCGGCGTCCAGGACCGGCCCGGTGACGCTGGTGTGCTCTTCCAGCCGGGCCCCGCGGGACTGCGCGTGCCGGGCGAGGGTCTCGTCGAGCTGGGCGCGCGTGCGCACCATGCCGTAGGAGGGGAAGTGGTCGGTCTCGGGCCAGTCGAGCTGCAGCGTGTGGCCGCCGCCCTTGATGCGCAGGCCCTTGGTGCGCTGCCACCCGGTCGTGTCGACGCCGAGGGAGATGAGCTCCTTGGTGGCGCGAGGGGTGAGGCCGTCGCCGCAGATCTTGTCGCGGGGGAACGCCGACTTCTCCAGGAGCAGGACGTCGAGCCCGTGGTCAGCGAGGTAGGCCGCGGTGGCGGAACCTCCCGGCCCGGCACCGACGACGATCACATCGGCGGTCTCGGTGGCCGGGGTTCCCGACGCGAGGGTCGCCCCTGCCCCGGTCTCGCTGTTGCTCACGGCTTCCTCACCATGCTGATTGCTGCCTGCACGCGCTTGTGAAGATCTTCACGAATACCGGGGAACTCTACGCCCGGACGTGGGAGCCTGCCGAACTGAGGCAGACCTAACCGGCCTTGACCGCCCGGTGCAGGGCCACGATGCCGCCGCTGAGGTTGCGCCAGGCCACGTCCTGCCACCCCGCCTCGGTGACCGTGCGCGCCATACCGGCCTGGTCGGGCCAGGCCTGGATCGACTCCGCGAGGTAGACGTAGGACTCGGGGTTGGAGCTGACCCGGCGGGCGATCGGCGGCAGCGAGCGCATGAGGTACTCGCTGTAGACCTTGCGGAACGCCGCGTTGGTCGGGTGGGAGAACTCGCAGACCACAAGGCGGCCGCCCGGCCTGGTCACCCGCAGGAACTCACGCAGCGCGCCGAGGGTGTCGGAGACGTTGCGCAGCCCGAAGGACATCGTGACCACGTCGAAGGACGCGTCGGCGAACGGCAGCCGCAGCGCGTCGGCGGCGGTGAAGCCCAGGTCGGGGCGGCGGCGGTTGCCGACCCGCAGCATGCCGAGGGAGAAGTCGGCCGGCACCACGTCGATCCCCGCGTCGGCGAACGGCTCGCTGCTGGTGCCGGTGCCGGCGGCGATGTCGAGCACCCGCTCCCCCGGCCGGGCGTCGACGGCGCGCACGACGGCCTTGCGCCAGAGGCGGTCCTGGCCGAGGGACAGCACGTCGTTGGTGACGTCGTAGCGGCCCGCCACGTCGTCGAACATCGCGGCGACGTCGCGGGGACGCTTGTCGAGGCTGGCGCGGATCATGGGCCACATCCTCCCGTATGCCGTGTGGTGGCCTGCACGGCCACCACCGGTATGCCCCGGTGACTGGCTCGTGCAGGCCCCGTCACCGTGGTCCGGGGTCGGGCGCCCGGGCCCCGGTCGTAGGCTTGCTCTCCGTGACCACCGAGCCCGCACCCGTCCCGCCGCCTCCCGCGGCCGGGCCGCTCGTGGCGCGCACTGTGGCGCTCGAGGACCCCGGCGCCCTGCTGTCGCTGCTGCCCGGCCACGTCTCCCCCGAGGCGATCTCCTCGTGGGTGCGCCGCGGCGAGGGGCTGGTCGGCTGGGGTCGGGCGCTGGTCTTCGAGGCGGGCGGCCCGCAGCGGTTCGCTGCCGCCCAGGAGTGGTGGCGGGAGGTCGTCTCCCGGGCGGTGGTCCGCGACGACGTGCTGCTCCCGGGCACCGGCCCGGTCTGCTTCGGCTCCATCGCCTTCGCCGACGACTCCCCTGCCGGCGCCTCCCTGGTCGTGCCGGAGGTCGTCCTCGGCCACCGCGGCTCGCACTTCTGGCTCACCACGATCACGCAGGGCTCGAGCCTGCCGGCGGTCCTCACCCCCGGGCCGGGCGAGCCCCCGGCGGCCCCGCGCGAGGTCGCCTTCGCCGACGGGGCCCTGTCCGGGGCGCAGTGGGGCGGGGCGGTCGCCGAGGCGGTGTCCCGCATCGCCGCCGGCGAGATGGACAAGGTGGTCCTGGCCCGCGACCTCGAGGTCGACGCGACCGACCCGATCGACCCGCGCTGGCTGCTGCAGCGCCTGGCCGAGCGCTACGACAACACGTGGGTGTTCGCCGTCGACGGCCTGCTCGGCGCCACGCCGGAGATGCTGGTGCGCCTCGAGAAGGGCCTGGTCACCTCCCGGGTGCTGGCCGGCACCATCCGCCGCACCGGCGACGACGAGCACGACCTGGCCCTGGCCGCCTCGCTGGCCCGCTCGTCCAAGGACCTGGAGGAGCACGAGTACGCCGTGCGCTCGGTCGCCGACGCGCTGGAGCCGCACTGCACCTCGATGAACGTGCCTGAGGCGCCGTTCGTGCTGCACCTGACCAACGTGATGCACCTGGCCACCGACGTGGCTGGCGTGCTCGCCGACGGCACCACCTCGCTCGGGCTGGCGGCCTCGCTGCACCCGTCGGCGGCCGTGTGCGGCACGCCCACGCCGGTCGCCGCACAGGCCATCGCCGAGCTGGAGCACATGGACCGCGGGCGCTACGCCGGGCCGGTCGGCTGGATGGATGCCAGCGGCGACGGCGAGTGGGGCATCGCGCTGCGCTGCGGGGCCTTCGACCCCGACGACGCGCGGCGGCTGCGGCTGTTCGCCGGCTGCGGCATCGTCGCGGGTTCCGACCCCGACGCCGAGCTGGCCGAGTCGGACGCCAAGTTCGTGCCGATGCGCGACGCCCTCGAGGCCCTCTGAGCCCGTCGCCTCAGCGCAGCGGGCCCACGTCGTCGGGCTCGTGCACCTCGTGCGAGGTGGCGGGGACCGGCGCGGCATACCGGGCAAGGGCCACGATCAGGGCCGCGAAGCCCGCAACGAGGAGCAGCGCCCGATCCAGCCCGACGTGGCTGGTGAGCAGGCCGATGGTCGGGGCCCCGAGCAGGAACCCGCCGTAACCGATCGTCGAGACGACGCCGATCGCCCGCTGGCCGCGGCCGGGCACCTCGCCGGCGGCGGACATCGTGGCGGGGAAGACGGTGGCCAGACCCAGCCCCCACAGCAGGCCGCCGAGGACGGCGGCACCCAGCATCGGCACGAGGCAGACCAGCAGCACCCCGGCACAGGCGCACAGGCCGCTGACCCGCAGCACCCACACCCGGCCGAACCGCTCGATCGCCGGCCCGCCGGCGAGGCGCCCGACCAGCATCGTCAGGTTGAAGGCGGCGAAGGTCAGCGCGCCGAACGCCGGCGGGGCGTCGCGGACGTCGACCAGCAGCAGCGCCAGCCAGTCGTTGGCCGCGCCCTCCCCGATGGCGGTGGACAGGGTGATCAGCCCGATCAGCACCTCCAGGGCGGTGATGCCGGAGCGGGTGGGCGCCACCGGCGCCTCCTCCGGTGTTACCTCGACGCCGGCGTGGTCGCCGATGAAGCGCCGGGTCGCGACGATGACGACGGCGAGGGTCAGGGCGCTGAACGCCGGCAGCTGCACCTGCAGGGGGAGGGTGAGCTTGGCGGTGAGCACCCCGACGAGGGCTCCGAAGAGGGTGCCGGCGGAGAAGCCCGCATGCAGGCGAGGCATGAGCGAGCGGCCCCGCAGCCGCTCGACGTGGTGGCCCTGGACGTTCATCGCCACGTCCCACATGCCGGTGGTGGCTCCGATGAACACGAGGGTCGCGGCGAGCGCGAGCGGTGACCCGGTCCAGGCGACGGCCACCCAGCCCAGGACGTTGATCAGCGCGACGACCCGGACGGTGGCCCTGCTGCCCCACCGCTCCACCACCCGGCCGGTCCACGGCATGGCCAGCACGGAGCCGATACCGCCCCCGACCAGGGCCAGGCCCAGCTGGGCCGGGGTCGCGCCGACCTGGTCGCGCAGCTGGGGCATGCGGGCATACGCCTGCGCCATCAGCGCACCGTTGATCGTGAAGACCGCGACGACCGCGGGGACCGACCCCTTCACCGGTGTGTGCATGGGGTCAATCCTGTTGCATGCCCGGTCACGGTGGCGCGACGCTCCGTCCCATGGACAGTCAACAGCCCGGTGCCGGTGTCACGGTCGTCCCGCTCGGCCCCGGGGACCGTGACCGGCTGCTCGGCGTCGACGCGGCGGCCTTCTTCTTCGACCCGTCGCAGCACGACATCGCGCACGTCCTCGACTACTTCGAGTGGCCGCGGACCTTCGGTGCCAGCCGCGACGGCGGCACGACGCTCTGCGGCGTCTACACCGCCTTCAGCCTGGGCCTGACCGTCCCGGGTCCGCTGGACGCGCTGACCACGGTGCCCCTGCCCGGCCTGTCCTGGGTCTCGGTGCACCCCGACCACCGGCGACGGGGCGTGCTGCGGGCGATGCTGGGCCACCACTTCGCCCAGCTGCACGAGCAGGGCGTGGGGATCAGCGGGCTGCACGCCGCCGAGCCGGCCATCTACGGCCGGTTCGGATATGCCGTGGCCTCCCTCGAGGTGCACCTGTCCATGGGCCGCGGGGCCACCTTGACGGCGCCGGCGCTGGACGAGGAGGCCGGCCGGCTGGAGACCCGGTTCATGGCGATGGACTCCGACGAGGCACGGGCGCGGGTCCACCGGCTCCACGTCGCGGCCACGGCGTCGACGCTCGGCGCGGTGACCCGCTCGGACCTGATGGGCCGGGTGCTGTTCCGCGACCACCCGCCGGCGCGCGTGGGCCGGGAGCCCCAGCAGGTGATGTTCTGCTCCCGCGACGGCGAGACGACCGGCTACGCGAGGTTCACCCGCTCGGGCACCTGGGAGGACGGCAGCCCCAAGGGCACTGTCGCGGTCACCGAGGTCGCCGCGCTCGACGAGGCCTCGTTGCTGGCCCTGGCGCGGCGGCTGGTCGACTTCGACCTGACGACGACGGTGACGTTCGACCAGCGCTCGACCGACGACCCGCTGCTGTGGTGGGCCGGCGGACCGCGGGCCGTCGACATCTCGACCTACGACGGGCTGTGGCTGCGTCTGGTCGACGTCGGGCGCGCGCTGTCGGAGCGTGGCTACGCCGCCGCGTGCGACGTGGTGCTCGAGGTCGTGGACGAGGTGTGCCCGTGGAACCATCGGCGCTGGCGTCTCTCGGTCGACGACAAGGGCGTCGGACGGTGCTCGCCGACCACGGACCCTGCCGACCTGCGGCTGCCGGTGCAGGCGCTCGGCGCCGCCTACCTGGGCTCGCGCAGCATCGCCTCGCAGGCCCACCGCACCGTGGTGGAGGAGCTGCGGACCGGCGCGGTGCGGCAGCTGTCGCTGGCGATGCGGGCTGACCGCGAGCCGATGCCCGGGATCGCCTTCTAGGCCAGAGCTGTCGCCGCCGCCTCACGCAGGCGCGCGTGCAGGTCGCGGTGCCCGTCCCGCGGCAGCGGGATCTCGACGACCCGCAGACCCGCCGGACGGGCGGCGACGGCCGCCGTGAGCTCCTCGCGCGTGGTGGCGCTGGCATGGTCGACGCCGTGCGCGCGGCACAGGTCGGCCAGGGAGGTGCCCGTCGGCGTGCCGAAGATGCGCTCGAAGTCGGCGGCACGCGCCGGCTCCCCCGGCTCCAGCAGGGTGAAGATGCCCCCGCCGTCGTCGTTGGGCACCACCACGGTCAGGTCCGGGCGGGGCTCGTGCGGCCCGATGAGCAGGCCGTTGCTGTCGTGCAGGAAGGTCAGGTCGCCCATCAGGGCATAGGTGGGCCGCCCTGGGTGCGCCAGGGCCAGCCCCACGGAGGTGGAGACGCAGCCGTCGATCCCGGCCAGGCCGCGGCTGGCGACGACGGCCGCCCCGGTGGCCAGGGTCGTCGGGGTCAGCGCGAGGTCCAGGTCGCGGGCGGCGTTGGAGGAGCCGACGAACAGCGTGGCGTGCTCGGGCAGCGCGCCCGCGACCGTCGCGGCGACCCCGAGCCCCGACGGCCAGGCGCCGGCGATGACCGGCTGCGCGGCGGCGGCGACGGTGCGGCCGGCCTCGTGCCAGGCGCCGGCCCAGTCCCGGTCGACCGAGAGGTGCTCGTGGCCGGTGATCGCGGCCCACGGGTGGACCCGCGCAGCGACGTGGCCGGGGTCCGGCCAGCCGTGCGCGGGCGTGATGACCTCGACCCGGACCTCCGGCCGGCGCAGCAGGGCCGCGACCGCCCGGGCCAGGGTGTTCCGTCCGACGTCGAGGACCCGTGCGGGCAGGTGCTGCTCCAGCCACCCGGTGGCGGTCAGCAGCAGCGGCCCGTGCGGGGTCACCGTCGCCCGGTCGAGTGCGCCGAACGGTTCGGCCAGCAGCGGCCACCCGGTGGCCTCGACCAGCGAGGCGACCGCGGCGGCGGCGCTGGGGTCCGGCAGGTCGCCCAGCAGCACCAGGGTCCGCGGCTCGTCCTCCAATGGCTCGGCCACCGCGATGGCCCGGTCGGTGCGCACCCAGGGCGCCCCGCCGGGACGGCCGTCCAGCGGCTCGGGCCAGGGCTCGGCGTCCACGGTCGGAACGAGCGGCTCGCGCAGCGGCAGGTTGAGGTGGACCGGGCCGGGGGTGCCGCCGAGCGCGCCGGTCGCGGCCGCGCAGGCACGGCTGGCGGTCGAGCGCCACACCGCCACCTGCCCGGCGCGGCGCTCGGGTGCGCCGAGGTCGTGCAGCCAGCGGACCGGCATACCGAACAGGCCCGGCTGGGTGGTGGTCTGGTTGGCACCGGTGCCGCGCAGCTCCGGCGGGCGGTCGGCGCTGAGGACCAGCAGCGGCACCGCCGCATGGTGCGCCTCGAGGACGGCCGGGTGCAGGTTGGCGACGGCCGTGCCAGAGGTGGTGACGACCGGGACCGGACGGCGGGTCAGCTTGGCCAGGCCGAGGGCCAGGAACCCCGCGGAGCGCTCGTCCACGCGCACGTGCAGCCGGATCCGGCCGGCGCGGTCGGCCTCCTGCAACGCGTAGGCCAACGGCGCCGAGCGCGAGCCGGGGCACAGGACCGCCTCGCGGACCCCGTGCCGCGCGAGCTCGTCGACGAGGACGGTCGCGAGGGCGGTCGAGGGGTTCACCTGCCCGATCCTGCCGCATCGGTCCCGCCGGACGCGGACGGCCGGGCATGTTCGGTCCGCGAATGGGTACGGGCAGGAACCCCGACGAGCGAGGAGGACCCATGACGACCCGCTTCGGCTACACCCTGATGACCGAGCAGTCCGGCCCGCGCGAGCTGGTCCGCTACGCGGCACTGGCCGAGGAGGCCGGTTTCGACCTCGAGGTGATGAGCGACCACTACTTCCCGTGGCTGGAGGAGCAGGGCCATGCCGGCTACGCGTGGAGCATGCTCGGCGCGGTCAGCCAGGCGACCTCGCGGGTGGACCTGATGACCTACGTGACGTGCCCGATCATGCGCTACCACCCGGCGGTCGTGGCGCAGAAGGCGGCGACGATGGGCATCCTCTCCGACGGCCGGTTCACCCTGGGCCTCGGCGCCGGGGAGAACCTCAACGAGCACGTGGTCGGCCGCGGCTGGCCGCCGGTCAACGTGCGGCACGAGATGCTCGCCGAGGCGGTGGAGATCATCGACGCGCTGCTCGGCGGCGAGGACGTGAGCTGGTCCGGACAGCACTACCGCGTCGACTCGGCGCGGCTGTGGGACGTGCCCGAGCAGCGCGTGCCGATCGCCTGCGCCGTCTCGGGTCGGCAGTCGATCGAGACGCTGGCGCCGCGGTCGCAGGCCATGGTCGCCGTCGAGCCGGACGCCGACCTCGTGCGGATGTGGGACGGGGTCAAGGGCGGCCCGACCCGCAAGGTCGGGCAGGTCCCGGTCGCCTGGGGCCGGTCGAAGGATGAGGCGGTCGAGCGGGCACACCGGGAGTTCCGCTGGTTCGGCGGCGGCTGGAAGGTCAACGCGGAGCTGCCGGGGCCGGCCGGGTTCGCCGGGGCCACGCAGTTCGTGCGGCCGGAGGACGTGGCCGACTCCATCCCGTGCGGTCCGGACGTCGACGCGATCGTCGAGGCCGTCCGCCCGTTCTGGGAGGCGGGGTTCACCGACGTGGCGCTGGTGCAGATCGGCGACGAGACGCAGGAGGAGTTCCTCAAGGTCGCGCAGGCGGAGCTGCTGCCGGCGCTGCGCGAGGCGGCCGGCTGAGCGCAGCCCTCCTCATCCCACTTGGTGCCTGCTGCGCCGCGAATCGGCGCTCGTTGAGCCCGGACTCGCGGAGAAGCGGGCACCAGGTCGCGCCGAGGGTGTGACCGGGGGCGCGCACAATGGGGGCATGGCCCCGCTCGAGGTGCTCCGCAGCCAGGTCCAGCAGGCCGTCTTCGCCAAGGTCGCCGGGCCGGACGGCCCCGCCCTGCGCGACCGGATCCACGGCACGCCGGGCCCGCGCTGGTTCTCGCCCGGCTCGCCGATCCGGCGGGTGCACGCCGACACCGCGATGTACCCCGGCGGCATCCGCGCCCTGCTCCTGCAGTCGCTGCACCCCCTGGCCATGGCAGCGGTGGCCGAGCACTCGGGATACCGCTCCGACCCGTGGGGGCGGCTGGCGCGCACGAGCGCCTTCCTGGCGGTGACCACGTTCGGGACGGCCGGGGACGCGGAGGCCTCCGTGGCCGCGGTGCGACGGGTGCACTCGCGGATCAGCGGTGTCGCGCCGGACGGGCGCAGCTACCGCGCCTCCGACCCGCACCTGCTCGCCTGGATCCACGTGGCCGAGGTGGACAGCTTCCTCACCGCGCACCAGACCTACGGCCGCCGTCCGCTGACGGCGCAGGAGGCCGACGAGTACGTCGCGCAGGCCGGTGAGGTGGCCCTCCGCCTCGGCGCCGACCCGGCCGAGGTGCCGACGAGCACCGACGGGCTGGCTGCGCGGCTCGAGGCGTTCCGTCCCGAGCTCGAGGGCACGCGGGAAGCCCGCGACACGGCCCGGTTCCTGCTGCTGGAGGCACCGCTGCCGCTGGTGGCCCGGCCGGCGTACGGCCTGCTGTGGGCCGCGGCGGTCGGGCTGATGCCGACCTGGGCGCGCTCGCCGCTGCTGCTGCCGCACTTGCCGATCCTCGAGCGCACCGCGATCCGGGCGGCCGGGCACACCATGGTCGGCGGCCTGCGCTGGCTCGCCGGTGCCGACGGCGTGGTGACCGTCGACGACCAGCCGGCCGCCTGAGCCTCCGCGGAAACCGGCGGCCGCGCTGCTGCTGCCGGGCGTAGGGTCAGCGCTGCGGACAGGCCGGGCGGTTCCTGGCCCGGGGTCACGGGAGGCGCACGTGGACAGCACGACCTGGAGCGAGATCACCTCGGAGGCCGAGCTGCGCCAGCTGCTCGGCTCCCCGATCCAGCGGGTCGCCGAGAAGGTGCGCCCCGCCTTGACCGAGCTCGACCGGCAGTGGCTGGCCTGCTCGCCCCTGTGCGTCGTCGCGACCTCGGACGCCCAGGGACGCCTCGACGCCTCCCCCAAGGGTGACCCCGCCGGCCACCTGGTCCACGTCCTCGACGAGCGCACCATCGCCATCGCGGAGCGCCCCGGCAACAGGCGCGCTGATGGCTTCCTCAACATCCTGGAGAACCCCCACGTCGGGCTGCTCTTCCTCGTCCCCGGACGCGGGGACACCTTGCGTGTGAACGGCCGCGCCCGGCTGGTGCGCGAGGCGCCGTTCCTCGACGAGATGGTGGTCAAGGGCCGGCGCCCGGTGATGGCCATGGTCGTGGAGGTGGAGGAGGTCCTCTTCCACTGCTCCAAGGCGTTCGTGCGGTCGGCGCTGTGGCAGCCGGAGACGTGGCAGCCCGACGCGCTGCCGTCGCGGGCGCAGATCGCCAAGGACCTCGAGCGTCCCGAGACACCACTCGAGGAGCTCGAGGAGTACTACGGCCCCTCCTACGCCCGGGACGAGAACCTCTACGGAGCCTGACCTCCGGGGGCGGATGCGTCCTCCAGCAGGCGAAGGTCGTGCCGGTCGACGTCCCGCAGCTCGTAACCGGCGTGGAACGCCCGTTGCATCCGTGCCGACAGGCAGCGGACCTCCATCCCGCCGACAGAGCCCGCACACCAGGCATCCGCCGGGTAGTCGAACCGGCTGCCGTCCAGCCCGGCCTGCCAGGCGCTGCCGTCAGCCGCGGAGTGCAGCGGGTGCAGGTCCACGTGCCGGCCGCCGCCAGGGTCGGACAGCTCCACGCGCACGGGCAGCCAGTCGGTGGTGACGACGAAACCGTTGCGCTGCAACGTCTCCACGCACGCGTCCAGCCGCCCCGCGTCAACGGCCAGGTCCACGTCGCGGTGCTCACGGGTCTGCTGTCCGTGCAGCGCGTCGACACCCCAGCCACCCGAGAGCCGCGGGCTCGCGCCCACGGCGTTCAGGAGGTGAAGGACCTCGACGACGTCAGCGGCAGTCGTCGGCACGCAGCACCTCCCAGCAGCGGCGGACCCGGTCGACCCACCAGTCACGCCGCTCCGCCGGCGCCGCCCATCGTTCCAGCAGCAGCGGGTCCACCTCTGCCGCCGTGACCGGCAGGGACCCGCCCCGGGGCACGACCGAGGGCACAGCCACGTCGCCGGCCATGAGCTCCACCGTGCCCAGCCCGCAGGCGAACGGCAGCTCCGGCAGCGCCGCCGCGAGCGCCACGCCGGCCGAGATGCCGACCGAGGTGTCCAGCGCGCTCGAGACGACCGTGGGCAGCCCGCACTCCCGGGCGATCGTGAGCGCCGCCCGCACCCCGCCGAGCGGGGCTACCTTGACCACGACGACGTCGGCGGCACCCTCGCGCGACACGCGCAGCGGGTCGGACGCCTTGCGGATCGACTCGTCCGCCGCCACGAGCACCTCGGTCCCGTGACGTGCCAACGCCGTTCGCAGTCGGGCCAGGTCCTCCACGGCCGCGCACGGCTGCTCGGCATACTCCAGCCCGTATCGCGCGAGCCGGCTCAGTGCCTCCCTCGCCTGGTCGAGGTCCCACCCGCCGTTGGCGTCCACGCGGATCCGCCCCTCCGGCCCCATCGCCTCGCGCACCGCCGCGACCCGGTCGAGGTCGTCGGCGAGCTGCTGCCCGCGCTCGGCGACCTTGACCTTGGCGGTGGTGCACCCGTCATACCGGGCGAGGACCGCGGCGACCTCGTCCGCTGGCACTGCGGGCACGGTGGCGTTGACCGGCACCCAGGACCGCTGCGCCACCGGCCAGCCCTGCCACCCGGCCTCGAGCGCGGCCGCCAGCCAGCGCGCGGACTCGGCGTCGTCGTACTCCAGGAACGGCGCGAACTCGCCCCAGCCGGCGGGTCCGCGCAGCAGCACCGCCTCGCGCTCCATCACCCCGCGGAAGCGCACCCGCATGGGGATCCGCACGACGTGGAGGGACTCGAGGACCTCCGACAGGCCCGGCAGGAGCGGATCAGGCATGCGCCTATCCTCGCTGACGTGACCGACCAGCAGAGCAGCCATGACCGGACCGGGGCCGTGTCGGAGATCTTCGACGCGAGCGCGTGGGAGGTCGTCGAGGGCTTCGACTTCACCGACATCACCTACCACCGCGCCGTGGTCGACGGGCCGGGCCGCGGCACCGTGCGGATCGCGTTCAACCGCCCCGAGGTCCGCAACGCCTTCCGCCCGCACACCGTGGACGAGCTGTACCGCGCGCTGGACCACGCGCGGATGACCCCGGACGTCGGCGCCGTACTGATCACCGGCAACGGCCCCAGCACCAGGGACGGCGGCTGGGCGTTCTGCTCCGGCGGCGACCAGCGCATCCGCGGGCGCAGCGGCTACCAGTACGCCGAGGGCGAGACCGCCGACACCGTGGACCAGGCCCGGGTCAGGGCCGCCGGCGGCCGGCTGCACATCCTGGAGGTGCAGCGCCTGATCCGCACCATGCCCAAGGTCGTCATCGCGGTGGTCAACGGCTGGGCGGCCGGCGGCGGGCACAGCCTGCACGTCGTGTGCGACCTGACCATCGCCAGCCGCGAGCACGCGCGGTTCAAGCAGACCGACGCCGACGTGGGCTCCTTCGACGGCGGCTACGGCTCGGCCTACCTGGCCAAGATGGTCGGGCAGAAGTTCGCCCGCGAGATCTTCTTCCTCGGGCGCACCTACTCTGCCGAGGACATGCACCGCATGGGCGCGGTCAACATCGTGGCCGACCACGCCGACCTCGAGCGCGAGGCGCTGCAGGTGGCCGCCGAGGTCAACGGCAAGAGCCCGACGGCGCAGCGCATGCTCAAGTTCGCGTTCAACCTCACCGACGATGGCCTCATGGGCCAGCAGGTGTTCGCCGGCGAGGCGACCCGCCTGGCCTACATGACCGACGAGGCGGTCGAGGGCCGCGACTCCTTCCTGGAGAAGCGCGACCCCGACTGGAGCCCCTTCCCCTGGTACTTCTAGGGATCCACGCGCAGCGAGGGACCGTGCGGCCGCCGCAGGGTCCCTCGCGGCGTATCCGTGGTCGGTTCAGTCCAGGACCCGGTGCACCTTGTGCTGGGCCGCCTGGGCGCGCGGGCGCACCACCATCCGGTCGATGTTGACGTGCGCCGGCCGGGTGGCCACCCAGGCGACGCAGTCGGCGATGTCATCGGCGGTCAGCGGCTCGGCCACCCCGGCGTAGACGGCGTCGGCCTTGTCCTGGTCCCCACCGAAGCGCTTGAGCGCGAACTCGTCGGTGCGCACCATCCCCGGCGCGATCTCGCAGACCCGCACCGGCTGGTCGAACAGCTCGAGCCGAAGCGTGTCGACCACGGCGGTCGTGCCGTGCTTGGCCACGACGTACCCACCCCCGCCCTCGTAGGCGACCTGACCGGCGGTCGAGCCCATGACCACGACCTGCCCGCCGGCGGCAACCAGCGCCGGCAGCAGCGCCTGGACCACGGCGACCACGCCGATGACGTTGACCTCGTACATCGCCCGCCACGCGTCCAGGTCGGCCGAGGCCACCGGCTCCAGCCCGATCGCCCCGCCGGCGTTGGCCAGCAGCAGGTCGCACCGCTCCCCCACCGCCTCGGCCAGCGCGGCGACGTCCGCGGCAGAGGTCACGTCGCACACGACCGCGCGTCCTCCGATCTCCGCTGCGAGCGCCTCGACCCGGTCGGCCCGGCGCGCGGCGCACACCACCTCAAAGCCCTCGGCCGCAAGTCGGCGGGCCGAGGCCGCACCGATCCCGCTGCTCGCACCGGTCACCACTGCCAGGGGTCGCGACGTCGCCATGCCGGCGAGTATCGCAACCCCACGGCATACCCTCCTGAGGTGACCCGCGACCTCGCCACCCTGGCCGTCCCGCCGGGGGCCGACGCCCTGCGCGTCCTGCCCGACCTCGCCCGCGCCCTGGACGGCACCGGCCCGGCGCTGCTGCCGTTCGCCGCCGGGAACGAGGCACCCGCGCTGCCGCCCGCCCCGGGGGCACCGCCCGACCTGGCCCTGGCCGTCGGCACGTCCGGGTCCACCGGCCGGCCCAAACGCGCCCTGCTGACCACGTCCGCGCTGCAGGCCTCGGCGCGGGCCACACACGCCCGCCTCGGCGGAGACGGCCAGTGGCTGCTGGCCATGCCGGCGCACCACGTCGCCGGCCTGCAGGTGCTGGTCCGCTCGCTGGTCGCCGGCACCGTCCCGGTCGCCGTGGACACCAGCGACGGCTTCACCCCGGCGGCGTTCGTCGCGGCCACCGGCCGCCTCGACCCGTCCGCGCGCCGCTACACCGCCCTCGTGCCCACCCAGCTGGTGCGCCTGCTCCAGGACCCCGAGGGCCGGGCGGCCCTCACCCGGTATGCCGCGGTGCTGCTCGGTGGGGCGGCCGCGCCGCCCAGCCTGCTCGCCGCGGCGGCCGACGCCGGTGTCACCGTCGCCACCACGTACGGCATGAGCGAGACCGCCGGGGGTTGCGTCTACGACGGGCACCCCCTCGACGGCACGCGCGTCGACCTCGACGACGACGGCCGGATCAGCCTGGGCGGCCCGACCGTGGCCCACGGCTACCTCGCCGAGCCCGAGCTGGGCGCCGCCGCCTTCACCCGCGGCCCGGACGGCACCCGCTGGTTCCGCACCGACGACCTCGGGCACGCCGACGCCGGCGGCGCGCTGCACGTGCAGGGGCGGGTCGACGACCTGGTCAACACCGGCGGGGTCAAGGTCGCGCCGCGGGTCGTGGAGGAGGCGCTGCTCGCCCACGTCGAGGGCATCACCGAGGCCGTGGTGGTCGGCGTGCCCGACGGGGAGTGGGGTCAGGCCGTGGCTGCTGCCGTCGTCGTCGCCGGCCCGGCCACCCCACCGGCGCTGGCCGACGTGCGGGCCCGGCTGCACGGCATACTGCCCGGTCACGCGCTGCCGCGACGGCTGCTGGTGCTGCCCGCGATCCCCCTGCGCGGCCCCGGCAAGCCGGACCGGGCCGCACTGCGGACCCTGTTCGGGGACACCCCCACGCAGTGAGAGAATCGGTGACCACAGGACCGAGGCCGGGGAGGCGACGAGAATGACGCGCGTGGTGCTGCCGCTGCTGGGTCTCGCGCTGACGATCTATGCCGTCATCGACTGCATCCAGACCGACCAGGAGGCCCAGCGCAACCTGCCCAAGCTGGCCTGGGTCGTGCTGATCCTGCTCTTCCCGCCGATCGGGGCGATCGCGTGGTTCGTCGCCGGCCGGCCGCGCCGGGGCTACGGCGACCGCGGTCGCGGTCCCGGCCGCCCCGGCACCCCGCTCGGCCCCGACGACGACCCCGACTTCCTGCGCAACCTTTAGCGCCCGCCCGCCACCACCCTCCGTCGACAGAGAACGATCACCCCATGGCCACGTTGTCCCAGTGGGTCGAGGGCGCACGCCCCAAGACCCTGCCCGCCGCCGTCGCGCCCGTCCTCGTCGGCAGCGGCGCCGCCGCCGCCCTCGATCGCTTCAACGCCGCGGACGTGGTGCTCGCGCTGCTGGTCTCGCTGGCGCTGCAGGTGGGCGTCAACTACGCCAACGACTACTCCGACGGCATCCGCGGCACCGACGCCGAGCGGGTCGGGCCGGTGCGGCTGGTCGGGCAGCGGCTGGCCACGCCGGGCAGCGTCAAGCTCGCGGCGATGGCCTCGTTCGCCGCGGCCGCCGTGTTCGGCCTGGCCCTCGTCGCACTGAGCGAGGCATGGGTGCTGCTGTGGGTCGGCGCCGCCGCGATCGTGGCCGCTTGGTACTACACCGGCGGCAAGCGCCCCTACGGCTACGCTGGCCTGGGCGAGGTGTTCGTCTTCGTCTTCTTCGGGCTCGTCGCCGTCCTCGGCACGACCTACACCCAGGCGCACCAGCTGTCCGCCGCCGCGTGGGCCGGCGCGGTCGGCGTCGGCGCGATCGCCGCGGCCATCCTGGTGGCCAACAACCTGCGCGACATCCCCGGCGACACGGTGGCGGGCAAGCGCACCCTCGCCGTGCGGCTCGGCGACCGCCGCACCCGCCTGCTGTACGTCGCGCTCCTCGCCGTCGCGCTGCTGTCGGTCGGCTGGGCTGCGGTGTCCGGCTGGACCGCGCTGCTGGCGCTGGCCTCCTTCGCCCTGGCCGTGCCGCTGCTGCGGCGGGTCTGGGGCGGCGCCCAGGGCCGCGACCTCATCCCGGTGCTGGCCGGCACCGGCCGGTTCGAGCTGGTCTACGCCGCGCTGCTCGCGCTGGGACTGACGCTGTCCTGACCGCGCGGGCCACCCGGCATACCCCCGGTCCGGCCGCCCCCTCCCCCGACCGAACACCTCACATCCGTCGTTTCCTGGCCTCCAGTGCCCGGAAACGACGGATTTGAGGTGTTCGGTGGTGAAGAAGGAAGCACGCCGGTCAGGCGTGTGCGGTGCCGCCGTCCTCGTCGTCCTCGACCTGCTCGTCGCTGCGGCGCTCCGAGGCGCGCGCCTGGCGCTGCTCGACCCGCGCGGCGACCTTGCGGCTGAACTCCTCGCGCGGGCCGGCAAGGACGAAGAAGGACACGGCCATCGAGCCGAGTGCGGCCACGACGACGAGCCAGATCTCACGCAGCCCGATCAGGTAGCCCAGGCAGATGAAGCCCAGGAACATCAGCAGGCGCAGGACGGTGTAACGGGCCATCGATCACATTCCGGAGTAGGAGTGCTGGCCGACGAAGAACACGTTGACGACCATGTAGTTGACGAGGATGCAGCCGTAGCCGGCCAGGGCCAGGTAGGCGGCGCGGCGGGCGGACCAGCCGGTGGTGGCGCGGGCGTGCAGGTAGGCGGCGTAGACCACCCAGATCACGAAGGTCCACACCTCCTTGGGGTCCCAGTTCCAGTAGTGGCCCCAGGCCTGCTCGGCCCAGATCGCGCCGGCGATGAGGGTGAACGTCCACAGCGGGAAGGCCACGATGTGCAGGCCGTATGCCGTGCGGTCCAGCTGACGGGCCGACGGCAGGGCCGTGTGCACCTTGGCCCGCATCCCGGTGAGCTGCTCGGCCGGCAGAGCCTCAAGCCAGCTCATGACCAGGTAGAGGATCGTCACGCTGAACGCGATGGTGAAGATCGCGACGGACAGCGTGGCGACGGTGACGTGGATGACCAGCCAGTAGGACTTCAGTGACGGCAGCAGCTGGCTGGCCTGGGTGTAGAACACCGTGGTCGCCAGGCCGAGGGTCAGCAGCACCGGGCCGACGACGAACAGGCCCAGCCAGCGCAGGTCGCGACGGGTGGACAGGCCGAGGAAGACGACCATGACGAAGGAGCAGCCGACGAGGGAGAACTCGTACATGTTGCCAAGCGGCGGGCGCTCGACCGACAGCCCGCGCAGCGCGGTCGCGGCGACGAGCAGCGCGGCCCCCAGCCAGGACAGGGACATCCCGATGCCGGCGGCCTTGCGGCGGCGCGGTGCGGGCACGACCTCGGGAGCGGCCTCCGTCGTCGCCGGCCCGCCGGCCCCGGCCAGCTCCCGCGCCGGTGCGGCCACCTTGGGCGCCACGCCGGCAAGGTCGACGGCGAAGGAGATCATGGCGATGGTGAAGACCGCCATGGCCGAGTAGAGGCTCAGGTTCGAGTACGACGCGAGCGTCTCGTTCGTCAGGATCTCGTTGCTCATGCGGTGCGCCCTGTTCGTTCTGCGATGGAGGCGAGCAGGTCCTCGACGGCACCTGCGAGCCCGGCGTCCTCACCCTTGGCCAGGGCGCCGATGGTGACCACGGTACGTCCCGTGCCCGCGGGGTCCGAGGGCGACCCCGGCTGACCTGCGGTGATCTCCTGCACCCGGACGAAGACCCGCCGGCGGCGGATCATCAGCGAGGCGATCAGGCCGGCCAGGGCCAGCAGCGCGCCCCACAGCGCGAACGGCTTGCCCGGGTCGTGGCGGATCGACAGGCCGGCGAAGCGCTGCACCCCGTCGAAGGTGATGCTGCCGCGGCCGCCGGGCAGCTGGTAGCTCTTGCCCGGGGTCAGCCAGATCCGCAGCGGGGTGCCCTTGCCGTCGGTCAGCTGGGTCATCTTCTCGGTGGAGAGGGTGTAGACCGACTGCGGCCGGCCACCGGGGTAGAGCTCGCCCTCGTAGACGCCGAGCGCCAGCGCGGGGTTCTTCAGGTCGGGGAAGGCCGAGGACGGCCCGAAGGTCTTGTCGATGTAGGCCGTCGGCAGGAAGAAGCCGAAGAAGCCGAGCTGCTTGGGGCTCGCCGCCGACACCTTCACCGCGCCGACCGACTTGTAGTTGTTGTCCTGGGTCAGGAACGGCGTGGCCTGGTGGTAGAGCACCTGCCCCTTGGCGTCGCGCACCGTGACCACCGGCGCGTAGCCGTTGCCGAGCAGGAACACGGACGCACCGCCCATCGTCAGCGGGTGATTGACCTTGAGCACCTGCTTCTGCGGCGCCGCGTCGGGGTTGTCGCGCGTGGTCGTGTATGCCGTGAAGTCGCGGGGTGCGCCGCGCTGCGCGCCCAGCGCCTTCTCCTCGAAGGTCACGTCGAGCTTGTCCACCGCCACGGAGAACGGCGTGAGGCTCTCGGCATCCACCCACGGGCCGGGGTCGATGGTGTCGTAGGCCGAGATGGTGTTGGAGAACGTCTCCCCGGTGGGGACGATGACGTCGCCGCGCCACCCGAAGAGGTGACCGACCGCGATACCGACGATGACGACGATCAGGGCGAGGTGGAAGACGAGGTTGCCCGTCTCGCGCAGGTAGCCGCTCTCGGCGCTGAGAGAGTCCGCGTCGTGGGCGTGCACCCGGAACCGCTTGCGGCGCAGCACCTCCTTGGCCGCGGCCAGCACCGCCGCCGGCTCGGCGTCGACGGTGACCTCGCCGTGCTCGGGCAGCCGCTCCAGGCGGCGCGGGGCGCGCGGCGGCACGGCGCGCATGGCGTGCCAGTGGATGCGCGAGCGGGGCACCACGCAGCCGACGAGGGAGACGAACAGCAGCAGGTAGATCGCTGCGAACCAGGGCGAGGAGTAGACGTCGAAGAAGCCGAGGCGATCCAGCCACGGGCCGAGGCTGCGGTGCTGGGCCAGGTAGTCGGCGACCCGGCCGGCGTCGATGTTGCGCTGCGGCCAGATCGAGCCGGGGACGGCGGCGATGGCCAGCAGGAGCAGCAGGAACAGCGCGGTGCGCATGCTGGTCAGCTGGCGCCACGCCCAGCGCAGCATCCCGAGCGGGCCGAGGCGCGGCAGGGCGACAGCGGTGTCCTCGGTCTCGTCGGGGCGGGTGTCGAGGCGCTCGTCGGCGCGGCTCATCTAGAGCACCGTCCTGAAGTTGTCGACCAGACGGGTCTGGAGGGTGGTGGTCACGGTGTCCCACAGGCCGGTGACCAGCAGGACGCCGACGGCGAGGAGCAGCAGGCCGCCGGCGAGCTGGATGCCGCGGTGGTGGCGCTTGAGCCAGCCGGAGGCCCGGCCGGCTCGGCTGTAGCCGAGGGCGATGAGCAGGAACGGCACCCCGAGGCCGAGGCAGTAGGCCACGGCGAGGATGGTCCCGCGGGCCACCGCGTTGGCGTCGCCGCTGGTGGTGGCCAGGGTCATCACGGCGCCCAGGGTCGGGCCGGTGCACGGGGCCCAGCCCAGCCCGAACACCACGCCCAGCAGCGGGGCGCCGAGGAGCCCGGCCCGGGGGCGCCAGCGCGGCGCGAAGGTGCGCTGGGTGCCGAGGCCGCCGATGCCGAGGAACACCAGCGCCATGAGGATCACCAGCACGCCGCCGACGCGCATCAGCGTGGTGCGGTACTCGACCAGCAGCGCCCCGACCGAGGCGAAGAACGCGGCGCCGGCCACGAAGACGGCGCTGAAGCCGAGCACGAACAGCAGCGCCCCGGTGAACAGGCGCCCCCGGCCGCGCTTGGCCAGGGCCACGTCGGACAGGCCGGTGACGTAGCCGAGGAAGCCGGGCACGAGCGGCAGCACGCACGGGGAGGCGAAGGAGACCAGGCCCGCCACGAGCGCGACCGCGATGGCGACCGGCAGCGCGCCGGAGGCCACGGTCGTGCCCGCGTCCGCGGTCACGGACGCGACCACGCTTGCATGCAGGGGGGCCAGGCCGTTCATGTCGGGCCCGCTCAGGCCTTCTCGGCGAGGACGTCGTCGACGAGGCCGGACAGGGTGGAGGTCTGCACCGGGCCGAGGACGCGCGCGGCGATCCGGCCACGGGTGTCCAGGACCAGCGTCGTCGGCACGGTTGGGGCCTTGCCGCGCAGGGCGAGCACCGGGGCGCCGCCGTCGTAGGCCAGGGAGGGGTAGGTGATGCCGCGCGAGCGCAGGAACGCCGCACCCGCGTCGGGGCCCTCCTTGAAGTCCAGGCCGAGGAACTGCACCGGCTTGTTGGCCTTCTCGTAGGAGCTCCAGGCCTGCTGCAGGTCACCAGCCTCGGAGACGCACGGCCCGCACCAGGAGCCCCAGACGTTGACCACGAGGACCTTGCCGCGCGCCTGGTCCATCGTCCACGGCTTGCCGTCGACGGTCGTGCCCTTGAGGCGCACCGCGTCCTCGCGCTTGTCGAGCGCGATCCGCTCGACCGTGCCGTCGCCGGAGACGAAGCCCTTGCGGTCGCCGGACTGGGCCTGCGCCGAGATGGAGTTGGGGTCGCTGCCGCAGGCCGTCAGGCTGAGGGCCAGCGCGGCGGCCACCCCGAGTGCCACGAACCTCACGCGCCCGCCTTCCTGGCCGCATGGGCCAGCAGCGCACCGGCGGGCTCGCTGTAGGAGATCGACTCGAGCTGGTCCCCGAGGAAGCTCAGCGTCGTCAGCGAGGCCAGGGCGCACTGCCGCTTGCGCGGGTCGTGCCACAGGCGCTTGCCCTCGAGCTTGTTGCGCAGGGTCCACACCGGCAGCTGGTGGGAGACGATGACCGCCTCGTGGCCCCGGGCCGCGGCGCGCGCGTCGGTGACCGCGGCCACCATCCGGGCGGCGATCTCGGCGTAGGGCTCGCCCCAAGAGGGCCGGAACGGGTTGAGCAGCTTGGGCCAGTGCTCGGGGTGACGCAGGGAGCCGTCGCCGACGCCGAAGGTGCGGCCCTCGAAGTGGTTGCCCGCCTCGATGACCCGGTCGTCGGTGTGGATGGCCACCTCGTGGGCGGCCGCGATCGGGGTGGCCGTTTCCTGGGCCCGGTCCAGCGAGGACGCGACCACGTGGGTGACGTCGTGGGCGGCGAGGTGGTCGGCCACGGTCTGGGCCATGTCACGACCGAGCTCGGACAGGTGGAAGTCGGGCAGCCGCCCGTAGAGCACGCCGGTGGGGTTGTGGACCTCACCGTGGCGCATCACGTGCACCACGGTGCGCACACCGGTGGAGGACATCGGGGTCATGCCCCGATTGTCGCAAACGACTCTGTGACGGCCCGGCCCGCCGCGGGCAGCGCGGAGATGACCTTGTCGACGGCTGCGTCGTCGTGGGCGGCGCTGACGAACCACGCCTCGAACGCGCTCGGCGGCAGGTGCACGCCCTGGCTGAGCATCGAGTGGAAGAAGGCCGAGAACGCTTGGGAGTTCTGGGCTTTGGCGTCGTCGTAGTTGTGCACAGCCTCCTCGCGGAAGAACACCGAGAACATGCTCCCGGCCCACTGCACGACGTGCGGTATGCCGTGCCGCGACAGCTCCTGCGTGGTCGCCGTGGCTATGGCGGAACTCACGTCGGCCAGGCGCTGGTAGACCTCGGGCGTGCAGCCCTGGAGCGTGGCCAGGCCGGCGGCGGTGGCCACGGGGTTCCCCGACAGGGTGCCCGCCTGGTAGACGGGACCGAGCGGCGCCAGCATCGCCATGACGTCGGCGCGACCGCCGAACGCGGCGGCGGGGAACCCGCCGCCCATGACCTTGCCGAAGGTGAACAGGTCCGGCGCGCCACCGTCATACGGGCCCTCGACGCCGTACCACCCGGCCGCGCTGCACCGGAAGCCGGTCATGACCTCGTCGGAGATGAGCAGGCCGCCGTGCTCGCGGGTGACCCGGCGCATGGCCTCGGTGAAGCCGGGCAGCGGCGGGACGACGCCCATGTTGCCCGCGGCGGCCTCGGTGATGACGGCGGCGATCTCGGCGCCGTGCTCGGCGAACGCGGCCTCGAGCGCGTGGACGTCGTTGTAGGGCAGCACGATCGTCTCGCCCGCGCTCGAGGCGGGCACGCCCGCGGAGTCCGGCAGGGCGAAGGTGGCGACACCGCTGCCGGCGGAGGCGAGCAGCGCGTCGACGTGGCCGTGGTAGCAGCCGGCGAACTTCACGACCTTGGACCGGCCGGTGAAGCCGCGGGCCAGGCGGATCGCGCTCATGGTCGCCTCGGTGCCGCTGCTGACCAGGCGCACCTGCTCGACCGGCTCGACCCGCGCGACGATCTCCTCGGCCAGGGCCACCTCGTTCTCGCTCGGCGTGCCGAAGCTGAACCCCTTGGTCGCCGCCTCCTGCACGGCCGCCATCACG